>JBHLSA010000020.1:0-713 GCA_048882025.1 Candidatus Thorarchaeota archaeon
GGATAAAGGAAGAAAAAGCGAAATTACTTGAATCCATTCAAATTTCCCAAGATAAGGCTGTCGCATTGTCAGCCCTAGTTTTCCGCTTCGCGCGCCTCCATCAATACTGACGGCAACAATTCGGGTGCGAACTAAATCACCTTCGGATATTATACGCCCTGTTTCTTTGCCAACGAGGGCAGCACTACGAGGATCATAGGAGAAGAAGTCATCAGTAATTTGGCTCACATGACACAGTCCATCAAGAGGACCGAGTCGAATAAAGGCTCCAAAATCGACCACTTCAACTACTTCGCCCTGTGCCAAGAAGTTCACTTTCGGTTCAAAAGCAAGGATTTTGAGGGTTACATCATGGTAGGTTGCACCATCACCGGGAATGAGTTTACCTAAACCAATATCAATAACTTCGATTACGGCAATGATGAATCCGAAGTCGACGTCAATAATACCCTCATACTGCTCCCGGAGAATCTCTTCGGCTACCTCGTATAGGTCTTCATTAAACCTATTTGGCGGAATGCGCACATGCCCTTTTATGGTCACAGCTTGGTAGATGGTCTTGCCTCCGATTTCGGAACGGTTACAGGTCGAGCTGATAAGCTTTTCTATTTTATTGAAAAATCATGTTTTAGGGAGGCAGACTATCCAGTGATGGTCAGAATGGCAAGTTTACGTAAAAAAATGGCGCGAGACCCTTGTTTAACAAGGCTCCG
>JBHLSA010000020.1:723-3082 GCA_048882025.1 Candidatus Thorarchaeota archaeon
GGAAAGATCTTCCACAACCTCACAACATTGTGTTATAAGTTTCATTGCGTTTCGAGCAATTGTTTGTTCCTTCGTGGATCCTTCAGATGTCAACCACTTAAGTTCAGCCATGATTTGTGGTAACACTAAAAAGACGACATGTCCTCCCAGAAGTCGAGGGATCTCAGTAAACACGTCAATACGCCGTTGAAATGGCAACAGGAGGAAATTCGTATCAAGAAGTACTTTTGAAGGGTTAAAGTGCGGTTTAGTTTTCAATGACGGTGCCCCATCCAATCAGCCGCCACCTCATTTCGATTTGCCGACTAATAGCAACACGTTGACCCGGTATAATCGCTACGGGCTTGCGGAGAACAAATCGGTTTATGTTCTTGCTTTGAATTTTTACTACTTGCCCGACTGTGGCCGATGATCCCACAATCAACATTAGTGTTTCATTTTGTTTGATGTTCTGAACAGCGATTTGATCGACTGCTCCCACAACGCGTTTCAACAAGTGAGTTTTCAGAGAAAATTCTTCTACAATGGGTGGAAGTTGCCCAATAGGTCCTGCGAGATTACCAATTAGAGCATCTGCACGAGTGATTGCAGGATCCAAGTTGGTTCTTAAGCCAATAAGCCCACTGGGATGTGCTGTTTTTAAAGGATTACCGGTTCCTGTTTGAATGCTTGTTACGGATGTTAAAATCGGTTCATAAACTAATGATGTTTTATCTTTCTTTACTGGAATACCTGGGCGAATTTCAAGTTGTTCTCCAACGGATATTTTTCCTTGAACAATGGTGCCACCAATAACACCACCTTGTAAATCCTCAGGACGAGTTCCCGGTTTGTTGATATCAAAGGATCGGGCGACATAAAATAACCCGGGTTTTTCCAAATCACGTTTTGGTGTAGGAATAACCTCTTCAATAGTTTGAATAAGAAAATCGATATTAGTCCCAAACATCGCAGAAATAGGAATAATCGGAGCATTTTCTGCAATGGATCCCTCAACAAAGCGTTTGATTTCTTTATAGTTGTCTAAGGCTTCCTTTTCAGTAACAAGTTCAACTTTATTTTGTGCAATAATGATTTTATCAACACCAATGATTTCCAATGCAGCTAAATGCTCTCTAGTTTGGGGTTGAGGGCACTTTTCATCTGCAGCAATCAATAGCAATGCACCATCCATTAATGCCGCTCCTGAAATCATGGTCGCCATCAGGACTTCATGACCGGGTGCATCAACTAAAGAAATCCGGCGAATAGGTTCCGCTTTACCACCACATTTTGGACATTTAGGGCTAGGTGAATAACTTGCAGGCGGCTTGCATTTTAAGCATTTGTAAACAGTAACATCTGCATAACCCAATTTGATGGAGATACCTCGGCGAATCTCCTCAGAATGCCGATCAGTCCACTCCCCGGACAATGCTTTAGCCAAGGTAGTTTTGCCATGATCAACATGACCTACTAGTCCAATGTTGACTTCAGCTTGTTTTGGCATCGTTTTGCTCGGGGACATAATCTTGTTTCAACTCATGAGAGTAGTTTAGTCTTTTACGAAGAGCTTTTCTCGATAAGCTCGAGAATAGGTTTGGGTCCATGTGTGATAATTTTTGCGTTTACTTGAATAATTTCATCGGTGATTTCATTACCCCGAACTCGACGTCGACGACGAGCGCCAAGAGTAGTAGGTTTGTAGCCAATACCTCCACTAAGTAAGGGACGTTTACGAACGGCTCCATGAACGTCAGGTCTCATAGGGGTACCATCACCATCACTCCCACCTGTGATTTTGAATTCATACCCGCCAAATCCTAATGGATCTCCTTCAACGATTTCACCAAGGATTTTTCCATGGAGCGCCCTGCTACGCTGCTCACTTAGCTCAAGCTGGATAGTCTGACCACTTTTGGGGTCACCAATGACTAAACGAATTCGTGCCATTTCTTTATCCTCAGGTTGCGTGTACTTGCATTACTAACGTCCTATAATTTAGGTCGCATAAGTAAGTTCGTAGCATAGAATTGGCGCTTATCAATCTTCCCATTAAATAAGTGGAATAGTGAGCCTGAGACGAGGAGTCGAATTCAAATGCCCCAAAAGGGTTGAACGTATTTGCGCTTCAATTCAAGGAATTCTTGCAAGACCTCAAGCTCGTCTGCAGTGAGCTGATCTTTGAAATCTTGGTTTAGCCTAATTACCATTCCTTCTGGAAGATCAATATAGAGAATGTCACCTTCATCTATTTGGCGTCCGACTGTGGCTCCTTTAATAGATACAGCCGCCTCAGCCCCAATTCGGGCTTCTGAGATGTTTTCCCCTTTGTCTTGAATTTGTTGAATAGTTCCTATCTTTTTATTCTCAGGTGTTA
>JBHLSA010000020.1:3092-16300 GCA_048882025.1 Candidatus Thorarchaeota archaeon
AGGGCGCTTTTTGCCTTGATACGTCCTGCCAATACTTTAACACCTACAACTGCAGGGTTACTTTTACGGAAAACGTATCCAGGGATAAGTTCTATTTTTCCAGGAAACGTCAATTCTTCTAGCATCGCTTCTTCGAGTTTTCGTCGTTTCTCAGTGACCCAAATTTCATATTGATCAACAAGATCATAGATAATACGGCTTTGGAAGATTGGAAGGCCTAGAGCCTCGGCTTCATTTCGAGCATCTGAAAGGGGTTTAACATTAAAGGCTAAAATAACTCCCAAGAAGGGATCAACTTCAGCTACAGTAGAAACTTCAATAACATCTTTTTTGGAAATATCACCGATATCAGCTCGACGAATTGGAATTTGTCGTTCATGAAGATACCCAATTAGTGCCTCTAGAGACCCTAACGTGTCCGCTTTAAGGAATATTCCAATCTTATCGGTTTCAATACGAACGGCTTCCATATCCTGAATAATGCGTTCTCTTGCGGTGGCAACTGCATCTTCAGAATTTGCTACGTAAAGGCTTGCTCCAGCAATAGCGGTATCTAAATTTGGAGCAGCAATTTTAATACCCGCAGCGGCAACAACTTCTTTTACTGGTGAAAATCGTTCTCGTGGATCACGAATTTCATCAAGTGGCTTGGGCATGAGAAGGGCACGGACGTGGGTTGTAACAGGTTCAGGTAACCCACCAACTACTATTGTATCATTCTTTTTGAGAATGCCATCATAGACGATTGTGTCGATGGTGATGCCTAGCCCTGCTTCCTCCTTGACCTCTAAAACGACTCCCTTAGCTGGTCCCTCGGTTGTTTGGAGTTGTTTTTCTAGATATTGTTGCGCAAGACCAATTAGGACTAGGAGTAATTCAGACAAGCCTTCACTAGTTTTTGCACTAGTAGGTACGATAGCTACATTTTTCGCAAAATCGGTAATTCGATCGTACCTATCGGATTGAAACCCTTCACGAGAGAGGTCTCCCATTACTTCGTAGATTTTCTCATCTAATTGTCCTTGGACATATTCAGATTGAGCAGTTATCGATTGTGTAATCATCCAAGTATCTTGGGGCTTCCAGCCGGGTAGACGATCAACTTTATTGAGGGCAATTAAGAACGGGGTTTTTCGAGTCTTGAGAATGCGGAGAGATTCATAGGTTTGAGGCTGCAACCCATCCACGATATCAATCACTAGTATAGCGATATCGGCAACAGCTCCACCCCGTTTACGCAGATTGAAAAAAGCGGCGTGTCCTGGCGTATCAATGATTAATAGTCCAGGAAGCGTTAGTTGCCGTTTGAATGTCTTCATTAGAGGTCCGACTAGTTCCTTCACTGTTGATAGAGGAAAAAAACTTGCACCAATTTGTTGGGTAATTCCTCCAGCTTCACGAGCTTGAACCCCAGTCCCCCGTATTTTATCAAGTAGACTTGTCTTACCAGTATCAATGTGACCCAACATAGTAACAATTGGTTGGCGAATGGGCATATTCAACACCTTGCACGAAAAGAATTCAATACAGGGGCTGGTCTCTAGATTGGTTCGACTAGAACGCGCTATTTAAGGCTTATGTAGCCGAACCCCGGCTCCGCCTTTAATTTCTTCTATAATAGAAGGCTTTTTCTGTATTAACCCAATTGACCGGTCACGAGGTAATTCCAATGGAGCAAACTTTGCTGGTGATTAAACCTGACGCAACGATGCGACGGGGTGTGGGTGCTGCTGTATTCGAACAGATTCTTACTGTACTTCCTGATGTTGATTGTAATGGATTTCTCGAAATGGCTGTTCCTCGCCCTCTTGCTGCAAAGCACTATTCAATCCATGAAGGCAAATTTTTCTATCCATGGCTTTTACAGTTCATTACAGTTGGTAATGTAATTGCCACTGTGTTAGAGGGAGAGAGTGTTGTTAATCGGCTCCGTGAGGTGCTGGGATCCACTTTTGTGGAAAAGGCTAGCCCTGACAGTCTTCGTGGTAAATACGGAATCGTGGGTGGCGTCAATGTAGCTCATGCGTCAGATGAGCCCGCAAACGCAGAAAAGGAAATCTCACTTTGGCATCATGAAGCCAATTTGGATTTGGCCATTGAAGGCTTTGAATGCATCAACAGGTACATCACAAAATGGAGAACGACACCAGTTATTGCAACGCAAGACATCCGACAGCTCTGCCAGGATTACGCTCAAGGATATTCTGAGCGAGAATTGTATCAAAACCAAATAGCTGAATTGCTAAGGGAAGAATGCCCTGAATGGTCTCAAGAAAATCTGCAAAATCTAGCTGATGCAATTTTGGGAAACATGGATTTAGATCGAGACAAAGCCGAGCACTAACTGGTTAAAGAACACCAAAACCTCAGTTCTGATTGGTATCTGAAAAAGCTCTAAGTCTTCTTTGCCTTAGCTTTAGCGGATTTTTTAGTTTTCTTTGGTTTAGCTTCCGCTTTCTTAGCCTTAGGCTTCACCTTCTTAGGCTTGGCCTCCGCCTTCTTAGCCTTAGGCTCCGCCTTCTTTGCCTTAGGCTTGGCCTCCACCTTCTTAGGCTTGGCCTCCGCCTTCTTAGGCTTAGTTTTCTTCCTAGCTTTAGTGGCTTGTGCGCGTCGACGAAGTCTTTCTTCATATACTTCTGTCCATTTAAGACGACGAGCTCGGCGCTTCAATTGGGTTTGATTGCGGCGACACTTACTGCTGCAAAGATAAAGTAAGCTCCCATCATTTCTGACATAAATTGAACCAACGCCTGGTTCTATATCTGTGCCACAGAATGAACAGGTGTATTTTTTGACCATTTAACTTCTCATCCTCATTTATTCCCTAGGGAGTTCGTATCTTCCGGGCTTCACGTTCAGTCTCACGAAGTAGTAGAATGTCACCTTCCCGGATTGGACCCTTGACATTACGGGTGAGGATACGTCCCTGATCACGACCCTCTAATACACGAACGCGGACTTGAATGATTTCACCTGTAAGTCCTGTTCGTCCTACGACTTGGACTACTTCTGCAGGAACACCTATGTCCTCTGTACTCATTCATGTGTCACCCATTCGGGTTTCTTATTTTTGTAGATCCTTCAATTTCTTTGCAAGATCATCAATCAGCCGTTGGGCTTCACCAGCTTCAATAATGGCGGCAGAGGCAGAAGGTACATCAATACCCAATGCAGTACCCAATCGGGTTTTACTAGCAACATAGATGAAAGGTATATTCTTCTCTTCGCACATGATGGGAAGGTGAAAAATAATCTCAGGAGGATCAACATCTTCAGCAATAGCTACGAACTTGGCAATAGCTCGTTCAACGGCTTTGGTTGTTTCGTTGGTTCCTTTCCTAACCTTACCTGTATCGCGAGCGACTTCAACTATTTCATATGCTACATCTTGTAGCTCTTTTGGTGCAGTAAATTTTACATGCGGTTTTGACAACAAGAACACCTCATTACTTATTCATCGGGGCTTGTCGAGATTATTAGCCAGTACTTTTTCGACCTGTAGCTCTGGCGTCAGTGTAGCAAACAACACGGCATTTAAAGCTTTTTCTTCTCAACCTTTAAATTACTAATACACTACTTCCTAATTCGGTTTGCTAATTCTTCCAAATCGAATCCACGGAGTTCCAACCAATTTCGTGTCGAACCATTCACAATCAGTGGTGTTTTAGACAACTCATCGAGGGTAGAGGCTCCGACGAGAAACATCGCCGCTTTTAACCCATGGATGAGGTTTTCTAAATAGAATTGAACAGCCTTTTCATTTAGGATTGCTTGCGAGAGAACCGGAAGTGCGATTCCTCCGATATGGGCACCTAGCGCGATGGCTTTTGCAATATCAATGCCTGTTCGAACACCACCGGAAGCAATTATTGGAATATCGGAAACAGTTGATGCGACTTCAAATGTCGTAACCGCAGTAGGAATTCCCCAATCTGTGAACCAACGGCCTAAGGTGGCTTTCATCGCGTCCTCAGCCTTAGCTCGTTTGACTTCAACAGCAGGCCAACTTGTCCCACCAAGTCCCGCTACATCGAGTGCCTTTACTCCCGTTTTTTTAAGTTGAAGTGCTACTTCACGACTCAGTCCCGCCCCAGTTTCTTTGGCAATAATTGGGGTTGTAAGACTTTTGGTTAGCTTTCGAAGGACTTGTAAGACCCCAGAAAAATTGGTTTCACCTTCTGGTTGGACGGCTTCTTGAGCCGCATTGAAATGAACAGCTAAGGCATTTGCTTTGAGGATGTCGATTGCTAGTTCTGCTTCTTTGAGCCCATAACCAAGTGAGAGTTGGGGTGCTCCGATATTTCCAACAAGAAATGCTGTGGGTGCATTTTGTCGGGCAGCTGAAAACGAGTCGGCTAATGTTGCATCTTCAATTGCAGCCCGTTGACTGCCCACGCCCATGGATAATCCTAGGGTTTCCACTGCTTTTGCTATGTTTTGATTGATGGCTAAGGCTTCTTGATGCCCTCCAGTCATTGCTGTTATCATAATGGGGGCTTGTAAAGTCTGACCAAGAAATTCACAGCGAATATCAATATCTGCAAGGTTGATTTCTGGAGTTGCATTGTGAATTAGAGTTATATCATTGAATCCAGGCGGAACATTGGATTCAATTTTTTGTTCTAAACAAATACGGATGTGATCGAGTTTTCGATTTTCTGTAAGAGCCTTTTTTCCCTTTGCCCCAGCTTTTGTGTGAGATGTTACCAATGCCAGTCCTCCTAAATCAAGGGGTCGAAACACAATTTATTGCTCACAGGTTGATTTGTGAGAACTAAAGGATTTCAACAACACCTTTATTTGCATCAACATGAAGTTTCTGTCCAGTCTTTATTTTTTCAATGGGAATTTTATCAACTGAAGGAATTTCGCTGATGATGCAGCCAACTGCAACTATGGTTTCAGTTTCCTGGTTAATTATCGCTGCAGGTCCTTTGCCAGTTTTTGCCAGTTGGTATAATACATAAGATCCAACCGTTGATCCTTTTCCACGTGGAAAGATGAGCACTTTGTCTATAATGGACTTTCCTTCCAATTCATGGTCTTTCTCAACAACAACTCCTGTTTCTGGATCAACTCCGCCATAAAAGGAGATACCTTGAGTTGTAACTAATGCCTCTCCTGTAGCGATACCAGGAGAAATTTTTCGGCCTTCAAATTTTGTGGTCATTTGGCTAACGCCTCCTCTAGACATTCTTCAAGTGAGCAGTGTTTAATTTGGAAATTATTTCGACCTCGACCATAATAGCAGCCTTTGGCTGAATCTGTACAAAGCCCTGTAAACCTGCCCTTTATGGGTGCAACAACACAACACGTATCACAGGCAAATTTGATTCCTGCCGCTTCGATTATTTTGGTATACCCCATTTGATCGGCAACTTGCTTTGTTGGGCGTGCAGTTGTAATCCAAGTTTCTTTTTGTACTTGCTTTCCTTCAATAAGCTCAGCGATATGGCGAATTTCGCGTAATGAAGCATGTGGACACCCAATGCTTACAAAATCAATAACGGCGTTCTCTTCGTTGAGTTCTTTTTCAGCTTTGGCAAGGTCTTTTGCAGTTACAGTGAGTACTTCTTTGGGAAGTTTGGTCTTGTTGGGAGTAATCCCTTCCATGTGGAACAAGGCGGTACCACCATAAGTAGCAATCGAGGCACAGAAGGCTTTGAGTTCATCGGTGCTAGCTTTGAGAATCCCAGTTATGTAGGGTATTGTCCACTCGACTTTTGAATCAAGAATGTCACCAATAACTTTTCCAAGTGTACCAAATTGAGCGGTGCCATTCACGGGAGCCTTAACGTTGACGACTACATGCGCTTGACGATTTTTGTCGAGATGATAGCCATATTTTGGAGTAAATCCTGTCAATGCGGCGGCTAGCGCACTTGGCCCGCCTTCTCGGTTGGTTCGCGCACCAATAACAGAATTGGCAAAGCAAACAGCACTACTTTCAGCCCATGCAATGTGTTCACCATAATGTGGAAGATTGCCAACTAGATATGGTGTACAGGTGCAAGTTGTGATAATGCCCATTTTTGCAAACGCGTCAACGACACGTTGTTGATTTTTAGCAAATTCAGGATCAATGCCAAGATTACGCCAGTTTTCCAGATCCATACCAGCAGGATTTAAAGTGGTGAGTACTCGGACACGACCGTCTTGAGCCATTTGGGATAGCCAATCAAGTCCAGGCTCACCTAGATTGGCATAACTTACACCCGCGATTTGTACAGATGATACTGGTACCATCTCGTTGGCATTAAAAATCTCCCCTAGTGTGTTAAGAATTTCCATACTCTTTTGAGTAGCAGCCCCGTATTTTCCTGCAAGCATCTCTTTTTGAAGTGTGATTAATTGCATGCGTGAGTTCACTCCTCAATAAATTTCTGTAAATCCACTGAAGGAAAGTTTGCTTTCGCGAAGGATTTTCCTTTTTCAACTTTAAGAGGGGCAGTGAGATCATATCCCATCTTGGTAGTTAGATATGTTCCAGGTTCTGAGCTAGGATCCAGGCTGCTTCCTCGTTCCTTTTCCTTGATAACAAGGTCAACATCACCTTGGAATCTTGTTGCCATAGCCCATTCAACGTCATATGGATCATAGATATCGATATCCTTATCGACAACAAAAACATGTTTGCAACTCCGGTGACCTTCAAATGCGCCTTCAATAGCTAGTTTGCCATCTTCTTCGCGTTGCTTATCGATTTGTACAACGGCATGGAGCCAACTACAACCACCTGGATCGATATTGACATCTAGACAGTGTACGCCCTTTTCCCTGACCTTTCGAAAGATGGTAGGTTCTCGAGGCATCCCCATGAGGATTTTATGTTCAAACGCCCCGGGAAGAAGGGCTTGCCAGATGGCATCTTTTCGATGAGTAATACAAGTAACTTCGAAAAGAGGCTCGTTCCGAATGATGTCATAAGTTTGGGTTAAATCGATGAAGGGTCCTTCATCATGGCGTTTATCTCTGTAGACTTTGCCTTCCAACACCCATTCACAATCAGCGGGAATGAGTAAATCTGATGTTTTAGCCTTCACGACCCGAATGGGTTCTAGCGCGTTAGCGATTTCCAATTCGTTGATACCGATTTCAACGCTAGTTGCTGCAGCAACTAATATATTAGGAGAATTTCCTACGCAGAACGCTACATTCACTTCGCCACGATCTTCAAGAAATGTATGGAAATTGCGTTTAGCTACTACGCGAGTACTCATCAAGTCCTTCTTAATCTGCATTGCTCGATGAAAGTCAAGGTTTTGTCCGTATTTGGGATGTCCAGCTACCACCACCGCAGAAGAAATGTAAGGTCCTCCATCCCGTTCGTTATGGATGAGAATTGGAACTTTGTTTAGATCTACGTCTGTTTCTACCACTTCTTGGCAGGGAGCTTTTTCAATCACTTCAGGTTTTGAACGATCTTCAATGGCTTTACTAAGAATGGGAATAATTTCCTTGGTAGTTATTCCCAGATAGGATGCAATGCTCTCTTTACTACAGAAGAGATTGCCCATTATTCTATATGCCGAGTCTTTCACATTTTCAAAAAGGACAGGTTTTGGTTCAACGGCTTTGAGAATGCCTGCTGCTTCGAAGCGTTTCGATACTGGTTTGGACACTTTCAGCAGTGAACCTGTTTGTTCCAATTTTTTTAGATATTTACGTAGCCCCATTTTTTCTCACCTTACAATCATACACCAATTCGATATCGCCAAGCGGAATAACCGCGTTGCTTAATGGCTCCAAACACATTATTCTGGAGTTCACGTCCAGGTGTTAATGCAACCATATTTCCACCTCGCCCGGTTCCTGTGAGTTTCGCACCCCAGGCACCTGCTTGCCGAGAAACACCAACTAGTTCTTCCAATTCCACGCAGGATACTCCGATTTCGATGAGTAAGTTGTGATTTTGATTCATGAGTAATCCGATTAACTGCAGGTCCAGGTCATCAAAACCAGTTCGAGCGGTGTTAGCAATTTCTTTGTAATCTTCAGTAATTTGGTCAAACCACTTCGTCTTCTCTTCTTTCATGTGGCGAACATCAGCGACTACTTCTTTCGTACTTGCCGTGATACCAGTACTAGCAATTAGAATTTCAGTGGGTTGTTTCATTTCAATCATTTCGATTGTGGGTGGTCCACCAGAAAGATCTCGTTGATACCATACAATGCCACCAAATGTAGCCGCTGTATTATCGATACCACTTGGTGTCCCATGATATCCAAGTTCACCTTCATAGGCACATGCATTGACTTTATTATCGTCCCAGCCAAGTTTGAATTCATCGTTTAACGCGCGGGCAATCGCCACTGAGCTTGCAGCACTTGCTCCGATACCACTAGCACACACCAGTTTTCCACCCAAGATAATGTGGATACCCTGCTCATTTGGATCAATGTTAGCAAACCGCAAAATATTCTCAATAGATACTTTTTGTTCATCAAGTTTCTTTTTCTTATAACCAGGTACTGCCGGACGGTTATCAGTAAGCGTCCATCCTGGCTCCGAGCTTCGTCGAACAGTTGCTATCGTAGTGGAACTAACAGCAGCAGCGATTGCAGGAAGACCGTAAACAACGAAATGTTCGCCAAATAGAATAGTTTTGCCAAAACCTGAACCTTTACCCATATTGGTTACCTCATGATTTATCCATTTTCGAGAGAAACCAAGTACTAATTACTTATTTTTGGTTGAGGGATTATTGTGGGATTCTGAGCTAGGCGCTTAATAGCCTTTCCATGTTTAATGGAAAGGATTGGGAGGATAATGATAACGATAGAATATTAATGGACTACGCTTCAATGCGGCGTAGAGTTGCTTCGAAGTCTTCTACTTTGAAAGGAAATTCAGCATCAGGGGAGAGTTGTCCTCGTTCCCGAAGTACTTGTCGTGCAATTAACCAATAGGTTAAGGAGAGAGATTTCCGACCCTTATTATTACAGGGAACTGCTAAATCGATATATTGCAGAGAATTATCTGTATCAACTAGAGCAACAATAGGCACACGTATTTTAGCACCTTCTCTCACAGCTTGAGCGTCAGCTCTTGGATCAGTAATAAAAATTAGAGATGGTTCTGTGTATTGGGGTAAACTTGGATTGGTGAAGGTTCCAGGGATGAAACGACCGGATAAAGGCGTAGCGCCTGTAACAGTACAAAAAGTTTGAATTGGTTTTTGAGCATATTGTCGGGCGCCAACTACGGCCACCGCGGAGGGTTCAGCACGGGCTAGTATTTTTGAGGCTACACGAACGCGTTCATCAAATTTCCGAATATCCAATACGTAAAGTCCATCTTGGCGTACTCGGTAGATGTAGGGTTCCATTGTAACGGTTTTTACTTGGGTACCAATGTGAATACCGGCGGCAAGGTACTGATCAAGTGCTACAAGAAGATCCTCTGTCATAATCATGTTCGCTCCGCAAATTGTAAGACATCATCAATTATGTCAACGTGGCTCAATAGCATTCGGCGGCAGCAATAGCGCTTTAATCCCATTGAATCGAGGATGGCTGCAGGGTCTTCTCCTTGTCGCACTCGACGGCTATATTCTTCCCATTTATCCGCAATCAATCGGCCACAAGTAAAACATCTAACTGGTATAATCATCTAATAGTCTCCATTCTATCGATAACTCTTTTGTTTCTTCGCGCGAGCGCCTGGACCACCAAACTTCTTCGGCTCTTTTCGACGAGAATCTCCAGCCATTAGGGTTCGATCATATTCAACGAACTGCTTTCGGAGATCAGCGCTTTTTGTGAAGTCAACCAACCCGCGAGCAATAGCCATTCGAGAGGCTTGAGCTTGCCCCATTGAGCCACCGCCACGAACATTAACACGAATATCAATTTTACTTGTAATATCTTTTCTAGCAATTAGAAGTGGTTCTTCAATAATTTGGCGTGCCATAAGCGGAAGATAGTTTTCGAGGGGGGTTTTGTTAATTTGAACCCGTCCGGTTCCTTCACGAAGTGTTGCACGAGCAATTGCTGTTTTTCGTTTTCCTGAACTTACGACGATTTTCATGCTACTCCCTTCCATCCTAGTTCTTGAGCGATTTCACCGAGATAGATTGTACGCCGTCCTTTCCGCTCACAATCAGACACATCGAGGTGGCGTTTTGAGGTGAGCCCTTCAGGGGACCCCGTATAAACACGAAGGCGTTTCATTGCTTGACGGCCACGATGTTTCTTCCACGGAACCATACCCCGAATTATTCGACGAAGCAAACGATCGGGATGCCGGGGATGTAGTGGTCCTCTCCAAGGAGCTGAACGAGTGCGGAGCCCAAGGGATTCTTTATATTCTTGAATGAGACTGGCTCGATTTCCAGAGAGAACTGCTTTCTCCGCATTAATTACAACAACATGTTCACCTTGGAGGAGTTGTTTGGCGACTGCGCTTGCTAAACGTCCAGCTACAGCGTTATTAGCGTCCACTAGAATAGGCTCGACTGGTGCAGGTGTTTCTTTGTCTGTAGATTTCGATTTGGAATTCGCCATTTAAAGTCCTCCTTAGCTAATAAGCATCACATTCTTCCCTGTCGGATTTTTCTCCATGAGTTCATCAAGGGTTAAACACGTACCCCCCTGAGCCTCAATTTTCTCACGAGCCGGAGCAGAGAAGGTAACAGCTGCAACTTCAAGTTTGTCCTTAATGATACCATCAGAGAGAACCTTACCAGGTACCACCATAATTTGACCCTTCGCATAGTGTCGTTGCAGCTCATTTACATTTACAGCAACTCGCTTTCGACGAGGTGTTTGCAGTTTCTCATAGAGGGTTCGCCATATACGTCCTCCAGGATTGCGGGATTGTCTTTTGAGTTTAATTATCAGCTGCCTTCGCGCTTCATCGGTTGTTTTCATAATGGCTCACTCTCACTTGCTCTTTTTCGTTTTTGCTTTGGAAGCCGTCTTTCTTTTTGGTTTGGGTTTTGTCTTGGGCTTTGTCGCTTTCTTTTTAGTTTTAGGCTTCTTTGATGGAGCAGCTTTAGCCTTTGGTTTTTTAGCAGGAGGTTTTTTGGCTTTGGGGGCAGCTTTGGGTTTCCGTCCAGGGAGCAAGGAAATGAGCTCCTCATATTTTTGACGGAAGACGTCAAGACCCTTCTCGAAGATTTCTTCGGGTGGGAGAGAACCCGTGGATTCGATGGTGACAATGAAGCTGTTTTCGTCATAGGTGACCGTGATTGCATTAACATCACAGGATTCAACGCATAGATTACAGATTGTGCAATTGATTTCATTAACGACCACAGCTTTGTCATTCTGCATTTCAAAGACTTGTTTGAAGCATTTTTTTACACAGTCTTTGCAGCCATCACACTTGCTAGGATCCACTTTAACATGTGGAATCATTTTGTATGCCATTGTAGAGACAGGTTGCCATTTGGCGTGTTCTTGTCCAATCCCTAAACGAGCATATGCCTCAACGACGATGCGCTGACCCTTCGCCATTTTTGCAATGGGTATCTTATCACTTACTGGAACGATTTCAGGATCTTGTGGTTTTAGATCTCCAGTGGTTGCTATGAATCCGTCTTCTGGTGCTTCAACTTCCATCGTAAATCCTGCTTGACAAAGGTGACAGCCCGCGCCTTCGCAGGTGCAGTTCTCGGGAAGAACATACTGATCGTATTTTGTTTGGAGTGGCACCATTCCAAGGCGATGAGCAATGACTTCGTCAAAGAGAGGAGATTGGTTTTCTAATATCACAACTTCCTCGATGGCCATCGAAGGTGTTTCGGCGATGATGATTCGGCGGAGGGCATTCATTAGGCCGGGGCGAATGTCTTCAACACGAACCTGAAGAGTGGTATCAGTTGATTCAAGCACCGTAACTTTCACATCAGTTCACCTCTTCTCTACACACTCTGATATGCTCCTTATACTCGGCGACCTCGGCGACCTCCAGGGCGACGGGTGCCGTCGTGGGGCATTGGGGTAACTTCTTCGATACGACCAATTCGTAAACCGGCTCGTGCTAGTGCGCGAATAGCTGCTTGGGCACCTGGACCAGGAGTCTTAGGTCCATGGCCGCCCGGAGCGCGGACTTTGATATTTACACGGGTGATCTCTCGGTCCATTGCGGCACGAGCAGCACGAAAAGCTGCTTGCATTGCTGCATATGGTGAGCTTTCATCACGATCGGCGCGGACAATCATGCCGCCGGAAGCACGGGCAATTGTTTCAGCTCCAGTGATATCAGTAATGTGGACAATGGTATCGTTGTAGGAGCTGTAAATGTGTGCAACACCCCACTTCTCTTTGCTATCTACGGGAGTAGGTGTTCGAACACGTCGACCGCCAGATCGGGGGCGCCTTTTTGGTCGACCTTCGTCTTCAGTATCTTCAGGTTTCTTCGTGGTTCGTTTTCTTTTAGGCGCTGGCTTATCTTCAGCGGCAGGAGCTTCTGAAGAGGCTTCCTTTTCTGCTTGCTCTGGTTTCTCCGCTGGCGTCTCAGTAATTGGTTCTTCTGATTTTTTTTCCGGTTCCGGTTGTTTTTCTTCTTCCTTTGCCATTACCCATCATCAGCCCTTGAGTTAATTTATCATATGTTAGCATAAGTGCTTATTTTGCATCCTTTTTCTTTGGTCGAGCTTTCTCCTTTTTTGGAGTAACCTTTTCTTCTTTAGTGGGAGCGGCTTCTTCTTCCTCCGAAGAGTCTTCGTCCAGCTCCTCGTCTAAATCGTCTTCTTCCTCAAGGGGAATCTCCTTGATATCACGAACCTTTGGTAATTTAATCTCTGTACGTTCCGGTTTTACTGGTGGTTTTTCAGGAACTGGAGTGGGTGCAATGGCTTCGCCTTTGGGGATTTCCGGATGTCGAGAATCATGATATGGGCTAGCTGCAGAGTATTCTAGTTGTTTCTCTTGATTTCGGTACAGCAGCATACCGGGAGATGTAAGGCGGCGTCCTTCTAGACTGATATGTCCGTGAACAATTAGCTGACGAGCATGGTGCATTGTTTTCGCTAATCCTTGACGCATTACCTGAGTTTGTAAGCGCCGCTCAAGAATATCACGGATAGTAAGATTGAGAATATCATCTAGTTGTGAATTCTCATTAATGAGTGATAAGCGGTTCAAACGCCCAATTAATTGGGCTTCGCGCACTCTACGTTCCTCGCTTGACAAGGCCACTAAATCACGGGCGGTTCCTCGGAATTGTGCAAGATCAGTTCGGTGTTTCCATAGTTCGCGTT
>JBHLSA010000021.1:0-15703 GCA_048882025.1 Candidatus Thorarchaeota archaeon
CTTTTAATAAACGCAGAAAAATTAGATGCAATAGGCGCGCCTGAGGTTTAACTTTAAAGCCACTGACGCTTACGAGGGCATATATCAGGGGGAACGCTAGTGTTACAGAAAGCCAACCTAATGATTACTGGGTTGCCTGGTTGTGGAAAGAGCACAGTAGTTAATCGTATTATTAACCTAGCCAAAGAACAAGGAATTAGGGTGGGAGGTATAAGCACCCCAGAATTCAGAATATCAAATGGAAGACGCGGAGGATTTCACATTCGTGATGTAGCCTCTGGAACTGAGGAAATAATGGCTTCCGTGGACAGCAAAAGTTCGACAAAGATTGGACGATATGGCGTAAATCTAGACGCAGTGCAAAGGGTTGGGGTTACTGCCATTTCTAGCGCAATAATTACAGCAGACTTGATCATTATCGATGAAATCGGTAAAATGGAATTGACTGTTCCTGAGTTTTCTCAAAGTGTGACAGCAGCCTTGAACTCATCAAAACCCGTTCTTGGAACGCTTGGAATGAAACTTAGAACGCCCTTTGTAAATACTCTAAAAAGGCGTCACGATGTGAAGGTGTTGACGTTAACACCTGCTGCCCGTAGGGCTGTCTACAAGCAAGTATGCATACACTTGGGATTAAAAGAGTAAAAAAGACTAAAGCTAGCGCGCTTTAGTCGGATGATATACAATGTAGAATGAATTAATGACGAGAGCCAGAGCAATTCCCAGACCCATGATCCCATTGAGTAACAACTCAAGGGTGGCAACGATGGTCATATAGATCGTAATGTAGAAGGCTATTAGTGGTATAATCATTAAGAGGAGAAGGAAACTCATGAGTAAAGGTAACCGACGAGCACGGAAGTGTGGTTTACGTTTTTGGGATTCCACGTAAAGAAGTAATATGCCACCAAAAAGGACATTTCCAAGAGCAGATAGGAATATCGGCATCATAGAGATAAGAGGAACGTCGCGGATATAGGGTATGATAACCCATGCCATTTGATAACCTCCCCAAGCTAATGCAAAGATGGAAGCGAATTTTAATACGACGGGACCGACAGTATCGGAATTCAGCCCATGCTTGCCTGGTATAACTTCACGTCGAATAAGAAGTGATTCAATAATAACAATGACTCCCATCACCATGAAGAATATAGCACGACTCCAGAATGTACCAAAAAATAGGCTTGGGGGAGCCGGATATATCGGTATGAATACGAAGATAAGACCAATGAGGAAAGAAAGAAAACCTACACCAAAGAGAAATGCCCAACCAACAAAATCGGATCCAGGTTTGAAGACTTCATCATGAATCAGGATACCGATGCCAATACATATAGCTAGAAAGATTGCATAAATCATATACTCTTCGAAGAGAAGCCATCCGTAGAAGTAGCGATAGAGCCGGTATCCTGCGTAAATGAAGAATATTAAAGCAGTGAATTGAAGAAGGCGAGAAAGAAGTGATGAATGCTTTGCCATTTTTTACACCACAGGGTGTGAACGGGAACCCTTAAGGCATATGCCAAAAGTGTCTCGAACGTTGCGACTACTCTAGATAACTATCAATTTAATCTTACTGGCAAGGGCGAAAAGAGGGCTAATTTGGAATCCAATCCGCAAGAATTTCGAGTTCGAAGGCAACACATGGAGCTTCGATTCCAAAATTCCGCAATACTGCAGGATGAATCTCACCCAATACACCTAAACGTTTGCCGTGAATAAGGAGAGAGCCGACTCGCCCCTCGATGAATGATAAATTCGTTGCTTTTCGGATATTAGCCGATAATCCTAAGTTTCCCAAGAGGGTTATAAGCTCGGCTTTTAGCGTAGTGATGTCAACTCGAGAATTTACTATAGCTGCAGCAAGATGCGGAGTAGTTTGGGTGCAAGTTTCAGCAGTAGGATCAATAGTAATCACATCACCAAGTTCGAAAATGCGATGAGGAAGCTCTTGTGCACTGTTATCTCCCAAAAAATCGAGTAATCCAGGCAACAAAGTATTTCGTGCCACGTGGTATTCCATAGATTTGGGATTTGCTAGTTCTACCACCGCCTTAGATCTACGGTTCATCTTCTCGAAGAGCACTCGCGTATTGGTTAAAACATAACTAGTAATTTCTTGATAGCCAAGACCAATCATGAGATCACGGACTGTCCGCAATAGTGTAGTAAGAGGTAATTCTCCTCCTACGGTCATTGTTTGGGGAAGAGCAGGGTCAATGCGATTGAATCCATAACCAATCGCAATATCTTCAACAACATCAACATCGTGTAGGAAATCGACACGATATGAGGGAATGCCAACATGAATCATTTGCTTGTCCACATATGCATCGATTCGCATTCTAGCAAGGGCTTGGACGACTGTAGGTCCGTTAAAATCATAACCTATTATTTTTCGCACATAATCCAGTGGGACTTTAGATTGTTGAAGGGAAAAATTAGGCAACAGCTCGCGCTGCTTTGGATAGACGATTTCGACACTTTCAAGCATCCCACCTCGTTCTGCCAAAGCCGCAATCATAATGTTTAGGGTTTGAACAGTAGTAAGCTTGTGTGTTCCAGTTACTTCAACAAAGACATTTTTCGTGGTCTCGATTAGTCGCCCTAAGTCGTTACTATTTATTACCGGTGGCAGACTGAGCACTCTATCCTGAGCATCTAAGAGAACAGGATAACGTGGGTAATCTTTGATTATATTTCCAAATTCTTGCCCTTTAGGATGCTCCATAAGAATTTGGTTTGCAGTTAGAGCTTTATGAAATTCAAGTGGAACGAACTTGATATCCTTTGGAGGAGCAGTTCGATAGTACACAGGTGGTGTAATAAGGTCTAAGACGTAAAGACCAATACTAGTTCTTTTTCGGTTTCGACCGAAGGTACTAGTTAGACGTTCTTGAAGTTGCATAAACTCCGCGATTAAGTTATCATTCAGGGCAAGATTTCGAACAATACCACAGGCTAGATAGGGGCGAATTCCAGCAACTGAGGGGTCCACAATCGCTTGCCAATTGGATTTTTGAACTTTGTATTCAGGTGCACCTGTTTCAATTTCTAAAAACCCTCGAAGAGCTCGGGCAATACCTTCAACCGAAAGCATATCAACACGATCAGGATTGACTTCGATTGTAACCACATCATCCTCAATATGATCTATTTCGCACTTTAGGAGGAAGAGCACGTCTTCTAGTTCTTGGAGGGATAAATTACGACCTGTTAGTTCCAAAAGATCTGAGAGCCTTACATCAACATTCATAAAATTCACCTCATCAAAACCGCATTGAAGTCCTCCGGAGCCACCCAAGATCTCGAGTGGCTAGCTCTCGGATATCATTAATCTTTAAAGCCGCCATTGCTAAACGATCAATTCCGATTCCCCATGCTAAAACGGGGAAATCGATACCTAATGGAAGAGTGACTTCTGGGCGAAAAATACCACCAGGAAGAGCCTCCTTCCACCCAATCTCTGGAATATAGATAAATCCCTCAACCGAAGGCTCTGTGAAGGGGAAGAAGCCTGGTTTGAATTTTATCTTTTCAATACCAACACCCTCAGCAATAGCTCGAAGGTAGCCCATTAGGTCGCGTAGAGTAAGTCCTTCACCCCCAATAATTCCTTCACATTGGAGAAATTCAGCTGAATGAGTTGCGTCAAATTTTTCCGGTCTAAAGTTCCGATCGATACTAAACATTCGAAGGGGAGCTTTTTGATGCGTTGAGAGATAACGTACAGACACAGCAGTAGTTTGACTTCGGAGTACCAACCGTCTTGCTATATCAAAATTATAGGAATAATCCCAGCCCTTGGAGCCGGTTTTCCACCCATTTTCATGAGTTTTAGCAACACGTTTCACAATGGCTTCATTGGAGAAAGTGCCAGGCCCGGTTGGTGTTTTAATGTGGTATAGGTCATGAACTTCACGAGCCACATGATCTTGGGGCATAAATAAAGCATCGCTATTCCAGAATTCTAACTCAACAAGAGGACCTTTAGCTTCTTGAAAACCCAAACCAATGAGGATTCGTTTAACACGGTCTATAAATTCAACATATGGATGCTTTTTTCCTGCACTAATGGGCGAAGTGGGAGCTCGGAGATTATATGGAAGAAACTCTCGACCCGCCCATTGACCTGATTTAAGTATATCAGGAGAGAGATCACGTATCAAGTCCTGTTCTGACAAGGACCAATCTAGAGCACGGTTTCCTTCAGGTGTAATAATAACTGTCACAACTTGTTGGGCCACAGGCTCCGCAAGCGTTCGCTTTTCTAGGTCCAGTTGAACCGCTTTCCATACATTGGGTTTAAAGTCTAACTGATTCTTCTGGAGTTGACCTGTTCTCGCGGCAGCGTTTAGCGCTAACTGAAGGGGATGCTGACTAATAGCAACTTCAGCATTTGCTTGCAGCTTCATCCAGGTGTCCCCATCTCGCTTTATCACCGAGATCCAACCATTTCTTCTAGCCCAACCCAAAGCTAATTGTTGCTCAGTTCGTTTGAGCAGGCGAGAATTAGCAAGAGTTGAAACTGAGGCTTCACCTCCTTGCTCAGCGAGAACTCTTACTAATCGAATTTCAGGGAGACCGTTTTCAGCAAAATGCTGACCTTCAGGAGTGAGCTTGTAGTATTTTTGGACCGAAGTTTCATAGTCTTCAATGAATTTCCTTTGCCTAAGATTTTCCAGCAGACTTCGCACTGTTTCATCCCGAAATGCAAGTGATTTTGCAATTGACGAAGGTGAAAGAGGACCTGCCGTCTTTCGGAGATGGTTTAGTATCTGTCGTGCTTTTTCAGATATCCTATATTTCATCAAACTCTACTCCTGACTAAGGAATTAATAATCTTAGGGGATGCTGAGGTTATATAACTGGGGATAAAGAATACGCGATGACTGGTTATGAGTTTTGAAATTCCAAGGCATCAGCCATCCATCTATTAGATGATGCAATGAGTGCCTGAAACCTGTATTTAAAGCATCCGTTTAGGAAAGAACGCTATTCAGAGAAAAGTAGAACATAACAGGACGTATACGGAGTAAGTTACTCAGGAAGAACCTTCAAAATTTTACCATAAGGAATATCGTACTTAATTCCACGTGTACGATAAAACACAACTGGATATTCGGAATTGATGAATTGGGACTGATGTTTCGTATCAACAAGTAAAATCATGTGTTGGAGTCCTTGTTGTTTTAATAATTTGAGCTGAGCCTGTTTTTTCTGAGTATATTCTTCACGCCAGTAACCGATGATTTCAATAAGAACCTTGTAATCCCCTTTGATTAGTGCAAAATCCGGAATTATTATGTGGGAACCAAAAATGAAGGCTTCTGGTTCGCGAACGATATCCCATCCCCGAAACTTATTATTTTGCCAACTCCAGTAGAATTGTTTCTCAACTTTTGAATCTAAGAAGGCTTCATCTTGTCGAATTGGATCGCGAGGGATGACA
Organism: Candidatus Thorarchaeota archaeon; assembly: GCA_048882025.1. Taxonomy (GTDB): domain Archaea; phylum Asgardarchaeota; class Hermodarchaeia; order Hermodarchaeales; family Hermodarchaeaceae; genus Hermodarchaeum. Next base: position 5,456 of record JBHLSA010000021.1, read on the forward strand.
TGAGGAAAAGTTTCAGAATCTAGGTTTACGGTGTAATGGCGATTTCGTAGTAGAACGTCAATGGTTAGCGTATTTACGTTTATCTCAAGTGCTGGTGCATCTTGGAGTAGATGTGTTATGACTTGAGCAATGTTCCATCCAAAGGAGGTAGCTCGACCAAAGAAGACCCGAGGACCTGTTATAATCGCGTGAAGTGCTTCATTCGATGATTCAAGATCAACTAGCACCCCATATCGTTTAGTATGCTTTAACAGAAAACGGGCTGTTGTGCCTAAACTACTTCCCATGATGCTTAGATTGACATCATCGCTGTTATAGAGAAGCGTTTCAAGAACTTCGTAGTTATAAGCGCCAATTAATTCTTCAGCCGATGGACAGTCATTTTGACGATGAAGTAGCATTTCCTCGTCACGATGTGCGGTGAGGAGAAGTTGGACCGTCTCAACTGATAATTTAAGGCTTTGCCCAACAGCAGTAAACACCTCGTGGCGCTTATCACGAGGAAAATACCCGCCGTATTGCTTTTGAATAAATTCCCAATACCATAGGCGGAACTCTTCAAGAGATGCGATACCTTGTCGCCGTAATTCATCGAGTTGGTTTTTTTCCACTAAATTGTCTATTGTGTTTGATACAAAAGAATAGAACCGGTTAAATAGAGTGGCAAATAGTGCTCGCACCACACGGTTATCAGGAGCCCATCTTAAGGGCGTATCAAAATTGACCAAGGCCCGAGGTTTCCCCAAGTGCTCTTCAAAATATTCGATAAGTTTCTGGGGAAGTGCTTGATCGAAAGGAAACGCAAGAAAATAAGGAACCATCTGACGCCCTTTGACCTGATATTTAAGATATTGGAGTCGTAGTACCAATGCGGAGTTTCCTCAGTGAATTTTTCTTTTTAAGTACTATCATTAAGGAGCGCGCCTAACTGAAGCAGACGAAGACCTTGACCGCCACGAACATAAATCCGGCTGCTTCCCGTGGGGTCTGAATGGATAAGGGCTAGGATTCGATAACGGTCTTTCAAACTCGGAGGGGGATCCGCCACCTTAAATTTTCCCTCGCCTAATCGAACTTGTTCACCACCCTTAGCCTTTTCCTCTTGAAGAACACCTTGAATGAGGAGCGCTATGTTCCACATGAGTTTTCGACTTCGACAAATTAGAATACTTCCTTGTAAAAGAACCGTATCAACGCGATCGATGACAGTCAGCCAATCTTGTAAATCCGGATGAAGCTTATCTGCGGGAAGACTGCTACGAGTGAAATAGTCAGGGGAAGGAGAAACCGTTTCAGTTAATTCAACAGTTAGATCATCAATTAAGGCTGTTGATTCGTTATTTTCTTGGAGCCATTTTAGCAGCTTTTGAGTGATTTCTTCAAATTCGCCTTTTCGTTGTCGCCCCTCAGCATAGTATACGAGAAGCATTCGTTGGAGAACAGTTTCAAGAAGCTCAAATAAATCAAAATATTGGATAACCAAGAGGACTTGATTGAGGAGCTTCCAAGCTTCTTCAAAACGGCGTAGAGCAAAGTAGATTGAAGAAAGATCAATTAGAAAGCGTATTGCTTCTTCTGGATCCGTGATGGAAGGAAATTCCGTGGATGTGATTTCTCCACGAATTACTAAAAGGGCTAAATAAAGGGCTTGGGCAGTAGCCTGTTCATGGGTAAATCCCCACTCCTGGGTTTTTCGAGCAAATATGGTGAAATACATAGTTGCAGATTCAAAATCCTCTAAAAGCAAATTAATCGTGATTCGCAACATATGAGTCATAATCATGAGCCGACGATAATCTGTCGCAACTGGCCGTACGCTTAGTAGAATTCGATTGCACTCCTCAATTGCCTCTTTGGATTTTTCCAAATCACTTTTTTCGCCTAGATAAAGATAACAAAGTGCGGTAAGATAATTGAGCAAGACCAAGTCAGGAGTAATTTGACGGATTAGCCTATGATGAGCTGTGGCGGATAGTTCCCAAGAAAGTAAGACCAAGTGGTTGTAAAGTTCCTCACGAGCTGCGCCAATTTCTTCCAAAGCTTCCCGATAATTTTGTTCTTGAATTCGATTCACATAGCTTGAATAATTGCGGCGAAGTTCTTGAAGGAATGTTAGAAGCCCCAAGGCTTCTTGATCAGTCATTCCAACGAGATCCTCTTCTGCAATACGTGGTCCACGTAGTGAACGTACAACCTGAAAAGCTTGGTTTTCGATAAGTTTTATACGCGTTGTGGGATCGTACACGCTCCGACGAGTAATGCTATACTTAATCTCCGTGTGTAGCACACGTTCTCTGAGTTCTTCTAAAAAAGCAATATCCTCGTCATTGTTATGACTACGCTCAAGAAGATGAAGAAGAAATGCACTCCCCATTAAACCTTCAATTTCTGGTTCAAGATTCCTTAACGATTGTAACAGCTGGAAATCAGAACTAACTAATCTTTTCTCATTAAGCATTTTAAGAACCAAAAGCAATGATAAATCAGGAGCCTGCGGAATACGCTCCACGATGCCCCGAGCTTTTTCGATATATGCATCTAGTTCATCTTGGCTGATTTCGATGACTTCAACAACCTTCTTTACCTGGTTTCGTAATTTGCCACGGAGTTCTTTTAGAATTCGATGAGAAGTATATAGTTTAAAGGCAACTCGATCTGCAATTTCTTTAAACCGGTGTAATGCTTGTGGATCTTGAGCAAAGGCAAGAATAAAGAAATTTGCATCTACAGCAACTCGAGACCACGATTTACCTGGGTTCCTTTCACCTGAATCTAACTCACGTTTTTGTTTTTTCGAACGTTTCGGCGATGTACCCAATGAGGGCGTGGTTTTTGACACAGTCCAGGCTCCTTTAAATCCTGCTTATTATTATAGTTACAACTTGAAAAAAATACTCTTCATTATTCCTACATTAGAGTCAAGTTGGTAAATAGTTTTCACTGAATATCGAAATTAGATTCCTTTAGTACTTGCAAGTAAGTGCGAGCTGTTTAGAATTAAAAATAGTTGTGTAGTTAGTCCTATTGGATCCGTGGGAATATTTCTGCCCTTTTTTATGGTGATAATTTATGGATTGTGTTAAGTTAGACGTAAAAAGCTTGAAAAAGGCTTTCTAATCGATTTAGAAAAAAAGAAGTAGATGAGCCCACAGACCCACTTGATAGAGCACTAAACAATGAATGAAGATCTTAGGGATAGTCCCAGTGCCAAAATTTCTGTGAAAGTGTGTAGAGCCGTTGCGATTGTTACCATGGACTGATATCTTGCCTGGTTAAATTACAAAGGTTTATGTGTCCGATTGATTCAAGGAAATTGTGAACGGAGACACAGCTGGTATTGACAAGATAACATACTTTAGTAACTGAAGTAAATAGGTAGATTTGTGTGTCTTGTTCACCTAAAATAAAAGGTGAGAAACATGGCAGGTCCAGCACTTTTTGGTGGCATCATGATAGGTGCAGCGGCATGGCTAGAAGTTTTTATAATTTTCTTTATTGCGCCAGTTACGTGGCAGCTTGCTGTAATTCCAGGACTTTTCTTCCTTGCAGGATTATTCTTAGCTGGAACCTTTGGTGATGAGGCCCATTTTGCCGAATTAGCAATTGGTGGAATCTGCATTGCTGTAGCTGTCGGGTTTGTCGGTTGGTTTTACCTGACAAGCGGCGGCACATTACTCATTGCAGGACTTCTGTCCTTGGGAGCGGGCGTCTTAATCCTTGTTGGCTTAGTATTTGTCCTAGGAGGACCTAGTAAAGGATATTGACCGCCCTAATTCAGATTTGCCGTCTCCTTAAAATTGTCGACGACGAGATAACCCTGCTTCTAAGGTAGATTCGGTAACAAGTTCGTATAAGATAGCTTCTTCTTTTTGTGGTCGTAAAAGACGGCCAAGCCGTTGTATAAATTCTCGTTTACTACCTGTTCCAGAGATGATGATGCCAACGGAGGCGTCCGGAACATCAACACCTTCATCCAGAACTTGTCCAGTTACAATTTTGGAATAGGTTCCATTTTTAAAATTAGACAAGATCTGTTCTCGCTCATCTATTTTGGTTTTATGAGTGATTAATGGGATGCCAAATAAATTGGAAATCGTTTCCACAATACGTGTATATCTTGAGAAAATTATGATCTTTTCATCACGATACTTCTGAAGCAAGGTTTCGATATGGTCGAGTTTATCAGAAGCTTCCAATGCAACACGTCTGGCTTTTTCTAGATTTGAGAGCGCTTCACGTGCATCAGGATCAAAAATAGTACGTTTAACAATAGTTTCAAATTGCCAACCAGGTTCTATATCATCAAGACGACGAGTATAATTACGAAAGATTCGCATATGGGATTCATACCGGGTTTTTTCTTCAGGCTTTAATGTCACCGTAATTCGCTGAATTCGATAAGGTGCAAGGTAGCCTTCTTTTTCAAGAAGACGTGGAGCAATCCGGTAAACGGTAGGACCAACAAGTCGGTCGAGATCGTGATGAAGTTCATCGTATCGCTCAGGGGTTGCCGTAAGCCCCAAGCGGTGATGAGCCAAGGATAATTCCGCTGCGAGCCTGTAGGTTGTACTTGGTAAATGATGGACTTCATCAAATATTAATAAGCCAAACCGGGTAACAAGTTGAGAAGCCATTAACGCCGCGGAATCATATGTTGCGATGGTAATGGGTTTAATTGTTTTTTTTCCACCACCTAAAATCCCAATTTCGGGGACATGAAGGAGAACCTCAAGTGCTTCACGCCATTGACTTAGAAGGTCTAGTGTGGGAACGACAATGAGAGTTTTTTCCGCTAAACGACGAATTACTTCTAAGGCAAGAACTGTTTTTCCGCTACCAGTAGGAAGAACAACGACTCCTCGCCCTTTTGCCCCCTCCCATCGTCGAAGGGCTTCCTCTTGATAATCCCTAAGAACGAGATCAAGTTGGAGATGGGGTTGGATTTCCTTCGATAAGGTGAAATCAAGTGTAAAGTGTGAGATAATAGGATAGCCTTTGTTTTTCAAAAAGTTGCGAATACGATCGTAATCCATTATGCGTGCGTGAAATATTTTTTCTTTTGCGTTGTAAGTGAGAAGCGGTTTGATTGCATCAAGGTCTAGAAATCCTGTGGGTTTGAGTATTAAATCACTCTTTCTCAGTTTTAATTCTGCGAAACGAGTAACTCCTTGCTGTTTTAGGATAGCGCGTTGAAGGCTTGGTGATAATTCATAACCGACTTTTGCAAAGAGTTGTCGAAGTTCCTTCAGGGGTTGTTGAGCAGCCTTTTCAAAAAGGAGCTTGTATCGCAGTCGAGAAGCGTTGTCAGGCGAAACAAGCAGTTCAGCAATTTGGTTAAATGCCCTAATGATGGCTGCATCAACAGTAGTAATTTCAAAGTAGGGTGAACTTTTACGAAGAACTTCAGGGATTGATATTAACCTCCTATGCTACGATACTAGGGCGCGTTTGATTTACAAATCTTACGATGGAGTAGGCTTAAAGTTAATCGGCAATTTATATCAAATTACTTAGAAAAGCATTAAATGCCTCGGTTCCTAGCGAACCTTAGGCTTGATTCTGGGAGGAAATAATATTGTCGCTAGATAAGGAACTTCGTGAAATCGGAATTCGCACAAGTGAGGCACGTCGTCTAGAAGAAGAGGGTAAGATTGCAGAAGCTGTTGAATTACTTATACAACTTTCACAGGAATTGCGGGCTCTTGCCGATCGAGCGACGACATCTTCATTACGTGGAGTTCTCATGCAACGGAGTTTGGAGTATGCAAACAATGCTACGCAATTGAAACGCCAATTTCTCTCTAGCCAAGGCCGTGAAGAAGCTCTAACAGACCAAGAGGGCATTGCTGAAGTCCAGGTGCTTCGTGGCCAGAAAGTAGCAGCGCAACTCTTGAAAATGTTGCAATCGGCTCAGTACCGTATCCTTATCGCAACCCATCAGATTCATGCCGTTGAGCTAATAGACCCTGAAGATCAAAAACCAGCTATAAACCTACTTACACTTCTCAAGGAAATACATGAAGCCGGAGTAAAGATTCGAATATTGACGACCCCTCCTGCTCAAATTCCTGGCGTTGACCGTTGGAAACATGCTGATGCGCTTCGAAGTTTAGCAAACGAAGGAATAGAATTTCGACTTTGTTCTCACTTACACTTCAATGGAGTATTAGTCGATGATTATGGGGTCTGGCGTGGAACAGCCCCTTTGACAGAGAACGCTTTAACCGGATTAGATGATGTTGTGGAGTTTTCAACTGCCCAATGGCTAATAGCTGTGTACTTAGATCTCTTTCGAGCTCGTTGGGAACAAAGCGATTTAACCTGTTCTCAATGTTTTGAAAAAACCTGTCTTTCGAAATATAAGGCTGAGGATCCTCGACGAAGCTATGAGGAAACAGAATAGGCTAGGGTTCAGGGAAGTATGATTCAGGGCTTGGTTCTTCTACTTTATAAGCTGAAACAATTTTTACATAACCCCGCCGATCTGCATGGCGGATAATTTCTTGCACTTCTTTTTGAGGAAGATCCAACGCTTCAGAAATATCCTCAATTCGATGATTACCATCAGAGAGAATAATAACAAGGATAGCGTTCATTCCAAAACGCCGTAATATATCCTGACGGATGGAAGAATCTTTATGAAGTAATCTAGGAAGGGAGGATACGCGGACGGGAACTGGTTCTTTATGGGGAGCATAGCCCACAAGAGAGTCAACTTCAGCTTCAAACTCTTGTAATAATTTACGTGCTTTTGGACTAGTGCGAAGTAAGGTGCTGAGTAGGATGAGGTCATCCTTGAAATAGCGAAGGAAAACATCGCGGAGACTTTCTAGTAATTTCCCTGTTGTTGCATCTTTTTTCACAGAGGCAAGAAACACAAGACCCCTATCAACGATGTAGCTAAAGGAAAGATCTTCAAAGGTGATATCTTGCAATTGCCGTCCCATCATTTCACTTTGGAAGTGGACAAGTGAGGAGAAGAAACTGCTAAATAAAGTTGGGTCAAATTCGAGCGGTGAATATGCCTTATGGTAAAGTGGTATACCACTGGTATCGATAATCCACACCGCATGTACTACCATAGAGGGCACCAAGATATCCGAGCTGTTTACTAGTACGAGAACCGCTCTAAAAGATTGTCCTGAGTTCAAATTATGTAAATAAGGATTACCCGCATGATAGGCTAAGGGTGTATGCGGCTTGGTGTTCGTGGGAATAAACACGCTTCTCGAATGTGTTTAAGGCGCAATAACCAGACAAGAAACTGTTCTAGTCCCATGCCAAAGCCAGAATGTGGTGGTAATCCAAATTTCCGTAATTCCAAATACCAATCATAAGCTGAGGGATCCAGTTTTTCATTCTTAATGCGTTGTAACAAAAGATCCAAATCGTGAATTCGTTGACCACCACTTGTCAATTCCCCGTAACCCTCCGGGGCAATTAGGTCACTACTTAGAGTAACCTCAGGACGTTCTGGATCAGGCATATGATAAAATGATCGGGCGGATGTCGGATACCCTTCAATGAAGAATGGGACTTTGAATTGTTTTGATACGGCACGTTCTGCTTCGGTACCCAAATCTTCACCCCATGCTACCTTAAATCCTTGCTCACCTGCGAGTTCAATGGCTTTATCATAAGTAATTCGTTTGAAAGGAAGTTTAGGTACCTGAACTTTCACTTTAAGTAGGTTCAATTGAGGTTGATAATTCTCTTTGACATGTTTTACCATAGCGTGTACTAATCGTTCTTCTACGCCCATTATGTCCTCATGTGTTCCAAATAGAATCTCTGATTCCAAATGCCAATATTCAGTTAAATGTCGGCGGGTTCGATGTTTTTCGGCTCGAAAACTAGGCGATAGAAGATAGACCTTCTCTAATCCACAAATGGCAGCCTCTTCATATAACTGAGCGCTTTGACTGAGATATGCTATTCCTCCAAAATACTTGAAAGGAAAGAGGGTTGCCCCACCTTCCACGCTCGCTCCCACCATTACAGGTGGAAAGATTTCAGTAAACCCTTCCTCATCAAAGAACTGGTGAGCTGCTCGACTAATACCTGCCTTGATTTGCATTATTGATGTTTGACTTGGACTCCGAAGATAGAGATGACGTTTATCAAAAAGAACTGCTTCTCCCGCATCTTTATCAAGCGGCCATTCAGAATCAGCAAGATTCACAATAACAAAGTTGGTAATTTTCAATTCGATGCCCGTTGGTGCGCGCTTATCCTTGACAATGATACCAGTAACAACTATAGAGGATTCAAGGGTCACTTTTTGCATATCTTCAAACGCTGCACTAGGAACCTGTTCGCGGTGGCTTGCGATCTGAATAATACCTGTCGGATCGCGAACGATGATAAAGATAACTCCACCATGTTCCCGTTTTCGATGAACCCAGCCAGTAAGTGTAACGGATTCTCCTTCCATTGATGGGTCTAGTTCCGCCACATAATGGGTTTTACCAAATGTTTTGAGCACTTTCGAGGGCATTATTATCCTACCAATCAATCAGTAGATGAAACCAAAATAACAGGACAGGTTAAGAGGATTTTGCTATACGGCGCTGAACATAGCCAAGCATCTGTTTTGCCACATACTCGAAAGCCGGAGTTACATTTAGGTCATCCTTCGAACTAGTCTCGAAATACGCTAACAGCTTATGGCTTTTGGCAAAATCAATAACTTCTTTCTGATTTACAGAACGTTGTAAATCAGCCTTCATTCCAAGAAGAATAACAGGAATTTCATCCGTGTTCTCACGTATAAGGTTTAACCACTCATCTAATTTTAGAAATGTACTAAACCGATTCAAATCAAACGCAAGCATCGCTCCACGAGCGCCAAAACAAAATTTAGGCAACAAAAATCGGAATCGTTTCTCGCCACCAAAATCCCAAATCTGGAGCTTAATTGGTGTTGGACCTTGTCCATCATTAACAAGAAGGCTCTTTGCTGCGAAAGCAGTCCCTACGGTTAACAGGGAATCATGATACACACCATCAACGAATCTACGAATGAGTGTAGTCTTACCTACACCTCCTTCGCCAGCAACCACCAATTTAAGCATGATGCCTTCATTTTCCACGGTTTCACGCTTCCGCCTGTTCTATTCAGAGTAAAAAGACTTAATCGCTAAAAACTGTTCGGTGATTAAACATGTTGAACGAAAATCTCAAGGTTGATTCACAAGTTTTTTTTGCTGTGTAAATGCCTTTTAGTTCAGCTTGTTGTTAGGTTTGTGACAGCTATGCGTGTTGCTGTTATACCGAATCGGTGTACTGGGTGTCGTGTGTGCGAACTAGTTTGTAGTGAAGCTCACGAGAACGCGTTTCAACCCAGCAAAGCTCGGATTCATGTTTTATCGTTTGATGTGACCGTGCAGGATGTGCCGATTGTCTGCCAACAGTGTACGGACGCTCCGTGTCAGGAGGCATGTCCACAGGATGCAATTTCACGGAATAATGAGACAACAGCCGTTGTAATTGACCGCGAGTTGTGCATTCAATGTGGGGCATGTGTCCGGGCTTGTGTGATTGGACTAGATTTGATTGACCCAACGCAAAAGTTGGCAATCCGATTGGATGAGAATAAGGAAATGCCGTTAAAATGCGACCTCTGTGATGGTGATCCCCAGTGTGTTAAGTTTTGTCCAACAGAAGCATTAGTATTAACAGAAACATCGGTTAGAAGTGAATTTACAGTGGAGGATATGATGAATGCTCTGAACCATTTCCTTAAACAGACAGAGCCACCAATGCCAGAACTAGAGAGTGAATGAAGTGTATAAAGGATATAGTGGACGAATTCTTCGAATTGATTTAACAGATCAGAAAGTTGATGTTGAATCGACTTCGAAGAATTTAGCACGTCAGTTTATTGGCGGAACTGGTTATGCAAGTTATCTTTTGTATCATGAAATCGCTCAAGGTATTGATCCCCTGGATTCTGATAACAAACTTATCTTTTGCACAGGACCAGTCACAGGAACAGTATGGCCTACAGCAGGACGAATGGCAGTTGTAAGTAAATCCCCGCTAACAGGAATATGGGCGGAGAGTCATGTAGGAGGACATCTAGGCCCAGAAATAAAATTTGCTGGCTATGACTTTATGATTATTGAAGGACAAGCAAAGGAACCAGTTGTTCTCTCAATTGTAGACCAAGAAATTCAATTCCACTCCGGGTCACCATATTGGGGTCTAAAAACACTGAAGGCTTCAAAGTCAATTCGTCGGGATTTG
>JBHLSA010000022.1:0-15467 GCA_048882025.1 Candidatus Thorarchaeota archaeon
GTTCCATCTAAAGCTGACGAACAATTTACAGGCGCTGTACCTGCTGCTAATTCAAAGTTTTGTGCTAGCTGTGGTTCACCGGTTCCTGCACCTGAAGCAAGATTCTGCCATAATTGTGGCGCTTCATTAGAATAGGAAAATCATAATCCGTTGTTGGGCTGAAATAGTAGTCCAACACACAATCCTAAGACTTCTTGGTAACTGGAGGAAAGACCTTTCGAGCAGAGGTAATATAACCAGTGTGACCAATCATTCGAGTTGCTGGCCGTGTTTTTCCAGCCCTGACAAGAATTTCCCGCTCAATAAGTTCCCGAGTCATTATCTCAGTAAAATGAGATTCATAAAGCGCTTCAACCATTCGTTGTGTTTGCTCAATGGTCGGAGAAAAAGACACTATAACGCCTCCTCCGTGAAGTGCAGAATAAGCATGAGGTACAACCTCCCATGGCACTGCTAGATCTAAGACGACAGCATCAACATTTTTTTCAGCAACCCCATCCAACACATCCTGTTGTTTAATCGTTACTACATTTCCTAAACCCGCCTTCTGTAAACTCTTTTTAGCTGTCTTCGCAAAATCTTCGCGAATCTCATAAGAATAAACATGCCCTGTAGGTGCAACATGGAATCCGAGAACAGCAGTTAAAGCACCACTTCCAGTTCCTGCTTCCACCACAATTGAACCAGGACCAATTCCTGCGATTAACAAGATTAAACCAGCATCCTTGGGGTATACAATGTTAGTTTGACGTCCCATCTTTATCGATCGGTCACGAGGGAGGGGAGGTAAGGCAGCAACTCTTACACCCAAACTGGTTGCAATCAAGCTACCAAATTTTTGTCCAATTACCTCATCAAATTGCAGAATCCCTCGATGGAGATGAAATGATTTCTCAGCTTCAACTCGAAGCAGCCAGTTGCGTCGAGAATCAAGATAGAAAAGAACCTGATCACCATCGCGAATAATAGTCATAATCAAACACCAAAATGCCTAGGCTCCTTCCCCTTTTCAGCCTTCTGCCCGGAGAGTTCAATATGCCTTAGTGTTTTTCCAAAGTAAAAAATCTAAAGGAAACAGTTAAGGGCATTCTTTGGTAAGTCTGGTGATAAGGAGGAAGCAGTGTGGCAATTCAGCCAAAAGAAACCATGACCGCTTTAAAGTGCCAATCCTGTAATGCTCCTTTAACCGTCTCACCTGATGACGTTGTTATTGTCTGTGGATACTGTGGATTTACATCCACGATCGAAGGTGAGAAAGTTGAAAATCACTTCGTCTTAGAACCCAAAATTGACCAAGCAGATGTTCACGACAAGGTCAAAGAGTGGGTAGGTCGAGGTGGGAAAGCCAGAGTTACAGAAGCTATTCTTCGCTTTGTCCCTTTTTGGGTCGAATCTATGCATGCATATACTAACTATCAAGGATACAAACGACATCAAGAAACCGAATACTATACCGATTCTAAAGGAAAACGCCGTTCTCGAACAAAAATCGAATATGAACCCATCCAGGGAACATTTGATGAGAATCGTTCTGTCAACGTGCTATGTCGTCGAGGCGCGACCTTTTATAGCCAAGATGAACTGGATAAGGCACTTCACGTGACTAAGGGGGAGATTGAACCTTTCAATTACAACGCTATTACGGCAGTTGAGTCAAAACCCCTCTTTTTGAATAGTGAACTCTCTGATCCTGATGCATATGAAATCGCAGAGACGTTTATTGAAGATGAACATCGTAGCCGCGCTGAATCAAGAGCGACTGAAATTTGGGACTGTAATACTCGCGTACAAAAAACTGGATCATACCTTCTTCATGTTCCACATTGGCTAGTCCGCTATCAATTCGGCACTGAAACCTATCGGGTTGGACTAGATGGCCATACAAAGAAAATCCTAAAAGGCGAGATCCCTATTTCAACTGCTTTTCGTGGTGTAATGTTTTTTATCAGCCTTCTAGCCCTAATTATCGGTACAGTCGGAACATATTTCGTCGCAGTATTTCTGCAACCACAAGGCATTGAATATTTAGCACTAGCACTCGTGGCTGTTGGAGTAATTATCTCAGCTATCGCAACTCAGCAAACCTTCAAAATCAGCTCAGAGAAACGGGAATAACCAAATGAGGAGATAAAGTAAGGTGAATAATAAATGGTAAAGAAACATTGTCCAAACTGTGGGGGCGAGCTAAACGTTCATCCATCCGATGCCATCATCACATGCGTGTGGTGTGGAACCAGTTCAACACCAGAAGGAGCCCAAATGAAAGAACATTTTGCCCTCGCGATTAATTACACGGAAAGGGATGTGTTAGACACACTCAAAGCATACCTTGTTAAAGTTCCTGGCGTAGCCAATGATCTTGCCCAACAGATTTCTCTGAAAGATCTCTCATTGACTTATTATCCCTATTGGGTGTATACCGTTCAAGGTAATGTATCTTACAAGGGAATTGATAAAAAAGCTTCATTTCGTGGGCAATCAGGAGGACGGTATTCAAGCATCCACTGGGAATGGGTTGCGGAATCAGGACACCAAGAACAAACTCGGCAAATTCGACTCTATGCAGGACCACAAGCACGTGGTGAAATTCAAAACTATCCCATCGCTACCCGTTCACGCCGCTACTTTAACCTCGAAGAAGCCAAACAATATACAGCGAACATAGTATTTTCAAAAGTCTCAGAAGAAGCCGCACGACAGCAAGCTATTACAACAACTCGAAATATCATTTTTTCACGTATCAATCGAGAAACCGAAAAAGTTGAAGCGGTACAAGAAAAATTCGACGTAACTGACCACGCCTATATTCATGTGCCTATCTATCGCATCCGTTTCGCAGTTGGTGGAAACAAAACATACGAAGCAGCACTTGATGCCTCAAATGGACGAGTCCTTTATACAGAAATTCCACGAACGACTGGATTCAAAATGAAAACCATTGGATTGTCTCTTCTATGGTTTATTATAACCGCAGTAGGTGCTGTGGTAAGCTACTTTGCCTACGAAGGAATAGCAATTTTACCAATACCAGGAATAGATTTAGCGCTTCTGTTCTATGCAGGTGTTGGATTAACCATCATTCCATTATTCCTCGCTATCCTAACTCTCTACTTCGGTTTAAAGGGAACAACCGCTGAACGAGCCCGGTAAATCTCAACTCTAAGAAGTGGATACAGCATTTCAGCCTATAATTAATAAGCTGCTCTGCTATTCGGTGAATTCAACTTTGGTAGCGAGATTTTATAAGGATTCAACCCAATGCCTAGATAGCGACCATCGAGGTGAATCTCGTTGGGAGATGAAGATAAACCATCCATCATGGAAAAAGTCGATGACGAACGTACTCTTACCCAAAAAATAATGAAGTTAATACCTGGTTGGCGGGGATACCGTATCAAGGAAGAACGCCGAAACGCCGACCGCATTCTCCGTGACCAAATCATTACCCGCCTTCGCCAAAGCAAGGACAAGATCAAGGATATCCAGACGGCAGTTGTTGATGCTGAAATTGAAGAGGTTTACAAAACAGTAAACTCCCTGTCCAGTAGAACTGAGAAACTCATCAGCCAAATAGAGCATGCTGATTATGGTTACAGACCATTCTTTGATGCAATTAAAATCAAAGAAGATGACCTAATGAACATGCTACGTTTTGACACTTGGTTTGTAGAACAGATACAAGCGTTTGACCAGCGTTGCGATGACATCTTATTGCTGGTGGAAGACGATCCAGATGAAGCCAGTGGACACATCAAGGATCTTCGGAAAACGGTTACCAAAATGAGCCGCAAGTGGAAGGAACGTGAGCAAGTTATCATGGGCGTGGAAGTAGTCTAGTTAGTAGATAGATTTCTCGCCCGTGAAATACGTCCTTCCTTTTTTCTCTCTTTTTCCTAGTAACTAAATCAGAAAAGAGTATACACATTCAAGCAAATTAAATTAGATCTACTAACCACATGAATCACCTATCATCACAGAACTAATTTGAGCCTCCCAGAATTCTTAACATCATTTTCGGTACGTCTGGAGTTTTTAAAAATACTAAAGGCGCTATCGTAACTAAAAGAAAAAGTGTGAAACTGGATGGGGAAGGTAGTGCCAAATATTGATCAACAGTTGGCTCGTGCGCGCCGGGTGATTAAATATGCAGCATTTGGCGTTCTTGGTTTAGCACTAACTTGGACTTCAGTGGCTGTCCTCTCCGGAAGTGTTGGGCTTCTAGCCAAAGGTATTGACTCGATTACGGATTTAATCGCAATAATTTCTGTATACCTTGGACTTTGGCTAGCAAAACGTCGTCCAACTCAACGATATCCGTATGGATATTTCAAAGCCGAAACCCTTGCCGCGCTTATCGTAGCAGTATTTATTTTTATAACAGGAATTGGCGTCTTATGGGAAGCATTTCAAAGAATTTTGCATCCACCTCCATTACAGAATATTGGTTTAGCATTGATCATCTCAATTATAACTCTACCAATAATCCGTGGCTTTTCATGGTATTTGAAAAAGGTAGGCAAAGCAACAGGTAGTAAAGCTGTTTATAATACTGGTCAAGAATTTCAAATGGATATCCTAGCATCAATTGCTGTAATTCTAGGTTTACTCTTCACATTTTTTGGATTTTACTGGGCTGAACCCATTGTCGGTTTTCTGATCGGATTATTCATACTCAAAGGCAGCTTCCAACTAGCCTATGAATCAATATTGATTCTCATGGATGCAGGTCAGGATCCAGACCAAATTAATCAAATCAAACAACTTACACAGCCCATTCAGGGAGTTCTTGGGGTACACGCCATCAAACTGAGAAGAGCAGGACCAATCTGCTTTGGTGAAATGCATTTAGAGGTTGCAGGAAAAGTCACAGTTCTTCAATCACATCGATTGGCAGAAGAAATTGCCAGCCGTGTTAAAGAAGCCTATCCAGATGTAATCTCATTTCTCGTTCATGTTGAACCAGTTCAACCTGTTACATTTCGAGTCGCCCTCCCAGTGGATTCAGAAGAGGCGCAACCAAACTCGAGTCCAAGCATCTACTTCGAAGACGCGCCTTTTTTTATCATTATGGATATTGATCGGGGAGAAATTCGATTATGGGAAGTCATGCCCAATACTGCGGATAATCAGAAAAAAATACGTGCAGAGAACACAGCACAAATTCTCATTGATGCGAAGGTCGAAATAGTAATTGCGGAGAAAATGAACGAAATACCACTTAATATCCTGCGAAATCACTTGATATATGTTTTTCACCAAAACTCAGAAATGAGTTGTTATGAAAACGTACAAGCTTACCTAGCAGATGAGCTACGCGCCCTTATTCCCGTGCAATTCAGCCAAACTCTTGAATCCCGCGAACTCGTTTGATTTTCCTCACCGCAAAATAGTCGATTCAAAGGAAAGTCGTAAAGTTGAAAAGGCTGCACACGAATTGCACCACAGACTTTCTAAAACCTCCAACCTGGATTTCCAGGGGGAGACAGCATCATGCCCGAAATAATTGAATGGAAGAAAATGCGAAAAGATGACATCGTTTACCGGTGGCCTAACGATCTTGTAAAATGGGGCAGCCAATGTCTTGTACGGGAAAACCAAGCTGCGGTCTTTTACAGAGACGGCAAGGCGCTTGACGTAATGGGCGTTGGACGCCATACACTAACAACAGCGAACGTTCCCATCCTCACTGGCATTCTCCGTCGCATTGCCGGCTTTGATAGATCACCCTTTAATTCAGAAGTCGTCTTTCTCAACATGACCAAATTCCAAGGAAAATTCGGGGGGAAGGGTCAAACTCGTGACCTAGCCCCTTTAATGTTTCATGGCGAATTTTGGTTTGAAATTGATGACGCCCAAGTGTTTGTCAACGAAGTCGTAGCAGGTGAAAACTACACAACCCAGGATGTTACCAACTTCATCCGATCCAAGTTCGTAGAGTTGGCTATGGATGAACTTTCTGGTTACTCCTTGCAAATGGCAATGACGCGCCTTGATGAAACTAGTATGAAGACTAAGACGGAATTAGCTGACAAATTTGAAGAATATGGGTTGAAACTGTTGGACATGGCATTTGCTGGCATGGACACTTCCCCAGAGTACCGTGAACGCCTCTTCTTTGCAGCGCAAGGAGTCACAGGTCAACAAGTTCTTACTGCAGAAACGATGCGGCGTAGCGCCGAAGCACTTGGTCAAGGTGGCGGAAGCGCAGCAGCAGGTTCCGGAATTGTACTCATTCCTCAACTTGCAGATATGATGCGCCAATCCCAAAAACCGCAAGATGAGGGTGTCACTGCCGTCATGTGCCCATACTGCGGCGAAGCAGCACCACTTCAAAAAGGCAAAGCACCAAAATTCTGCCCGAATTGTGGAAAAGTACTCCGCAAACAAGTCGAGGAGCATGCAAAAGCAAAGAAATTCTGCCCGAATTGTGGTGCTCCGGCAAAAGGCAAGTTCTGTGCGGAATGCGGTGAAAAACTTTAGGTGGACAAGAGGGCACACCGCCCTCTCTTTCCTTCTTTTTATTTTGTAATTATTAATCCAACGTTAATCCAATTATTCACACTATTCACGGATGTCTATTCACAGTGTGAAAGCAATTGCCAAGTATCGTTATCTAGGAGGAAAGTTATACTTTTCAGTTCGCTTAAATAGGTTCATTGAGTAGTAACCCAAGAAGCTAGTACTAGAAAAAGCGGTTCTGGGCATGAAAGGATATGCTAAATGGCTAACACTAGCCCTCTTCGGTTTTGCCCTACTCTATTTCATTTCTCCTGCTCAAATACAAGCGCTTCCTCCACAGTATTGGACCCCAGGGATTGAAAAAACAATATTAGGCCACACGTTTGCAGAGAGTCTTTGGACTAACGATTCTATCACCCTTGAAGGAGAAAATAATGAAACCATTCAATTTATTGCTAGCTATATTAATCACGAAGAGCAAGACAGAGGCTTCCAAGCGATGCTTCTAGCTTTAGGCATTATTGAAAACGAGAATGGAACCCAGACAACGCTTCCGTATCAACTCTTTGGTCTACACTTCACCACCCCCCAAGACAAAGATGTATTTGTAGGATCAATTTTGGCATTTTTATTTGGTTTCAATGATACAGATGAAAATGGGGTGCCAAGCCCTGATGAAAACCGGTTCTACATTATTCCGTATGGCTTCAATGAGGGAAACGTGACAGAAGCCTTATCAATTGAAGCCTTGCCCGCAACACAACTGGATGACCATCATTATCAGTTTGGCATTCGTTACAAGAACTTATACGGACGACTAGTTTCAGCAAAAAATGAGGGGGAGTTTTTACTAACGCTCCTTCTACCTTTATATGAGATTACATTTAGCGAATTGACAGTCCTATATGACATCCGAGTGAATGAAGATACCGGAGAGATAACTTCTGAAACCTACTATACCATAGGCCAAGTAACAGAGCTCCGATTCCTAGGCACACCCATACCAAACCACCATCACTATATGGAAAATATCGGAATCGGGGTAGCGCACTTTGGAGTCGTCTTTACACCCCGTTATTATGTGCGCACAGCAGGGAATGTACCATTAAGTGGTAGTAATCAAATATTAGCCAATATCACTACAGATGTTCGAGGGCGAAATCGCGCATTTGCCCTAGGCACTCGAGGAACTTACAATGTTTTAAACGAAAGTACTACACCCACATCCATCATTCAATCTAACCTCCCAGCATATAGCTGGATTTTCTCACCTCAATCGATTGATCTTTTGCTTATGCTTTGGCAGTTACCTATCTCAGCGAATATTTTCAGCATCTTTGCTTATTCCATGAGCTCCTACTTACAGAGCCTTTTCACTGGCCCGCTTGATGTATATAACCATGCGGATGATGTTTTCAACACAGCAGCATTCTGGTTTGGAATTACCTTTCCTGAATCTAATGGATATCGTATTGAACATGATCCCGTCTACATTGCCTTTTCAAACATCGGACAGTTTCCTAACCCAATAGGTATAATCATCTTAGGTTCTATCGCACTTGTGGGACTTGTAGTAGTTGTACTCATAGTTATCAGAGTCAATGGACAAAAGAAAATTGCATAAATCGAAGAGGAAGAATGGTCGATATGTATAAAGGCGTAACTTCGCCAGGAAGTATAGAACACCTGTTCTCCGTATCATAGGAAAAATACCGGGCTATACACTACAGATAATATATCGGGGATTAGCTAGCTAATGACGGACTTGGATGTTTTTCTTATAGCCATTGGACACCCATTGCGCCGGCGGATTCTTGAAACAGTTTATGCTAATCCTGAAATCTCATATTCCCAAATTCTCTCGCGTATAAATATCTCTAGTGGTAAGCTGAACTTTCATTTACAAAAGCTTGATCAATTTTTAGCCCAAGTGGATGGTCAATACCAAATTTCAAATGAGGGACTAAAGCTTTATCGAATCTGGAAGAAATTAGAAGGTCGTCTAAGTGGAACTGAAACTCATTCTGGTGATACCCCGGGCTTTTTCGTCATTCGCAGAACATTCGGTTTTCTAACCGATATTATTTTGATACTATGCCTCTTGTTTATTGCAGCAGATTTTTCATCAATAGCCCTGGAACCAGCATGGTGGTTAGGCGGATTTCCTGTACCCATTTTCATTACGCGCATTGTGGAAATGATGGTGCTTTATCCACCAGATTTGAATGTGGTCTTAATTCGAGCCTTCGTTCTAGCAATCTTGTGGATGTATTTCACAATTTTAGAAGGGTATCAAGGACAAACAATTGGAAAAATGCTTTTTGGTATTCGAATTGTCGATGTTAGTGGTGCCCGAATGAACCCACATGCCGCGGCGATTCGAGCATTGACCAAAGTTCTTGTTCTTCCCTTCGACATTCTTATTGGTTTAATCAAGTCACGAAAAGCAGGATTCCTTCGTTTCTTCGCCCAATATACGCGGACTTGGGTCGTTCGTTCGTAGTAGATAATGTCAGTAGAAACATTTTTCGGGGTTTTTCTTAGGTAACCGCAGTTTTCTAGATAGAAAACTAAACTTATCAGCTTCTTTAAATTAGCATTTTGAGAGGGGAATCTAACGAGCTTCAACAAACCAATCAAGGTTTGGGTGAGCAGAAAAATGAATCTAAAATGGAAAATCTTTCCTATAGTGTTTCTAACGCTTGCATTGGCACTCTTCCTTTCTCCAGCAACAACCTATGCGCTTCCACCCGCTACTTATACACCCGGTGATGAAGCTGCAATTTTCGATGGTCACACGTTTACAGAAGATTATTGGACTGTTGAAAAAACATTCACCGATGACTCAACTAATGACAGTGCCGAGATCATCATGAGCTACGTCAATTACGGAGGTACAGGAGGCTTTCACGCCGCCTTGCTGGCCCTTGGCGATATTTACGACTATTCGGCAGATGTGAACTCTACACTCCCCTATCAGCTTTTTGCGATGCACTTCACAACACCTTCTGGAAAAGAAATCTTTGTTGGGGCAGTATTTGCTTTCCTATATGCTTTTAATGACACCAATTTGAACAATGTCGTCGATGGTGGCGAAAACCGATGGTTCTGTGTTCCATATGGATGGAACGGGGGCAACCGAACTGCGGATCCAGTAGCATCAGCGATTTCCGTCACTAATCCCTCAGCTGGGCACTATCGTTTTGGTGTAACCTATGAGAATTTGTATTGTCGGTTAGTGATTCCCATTGAAACAAATATATTTGCCTTCCTAGCAACACTCCTCAATCCGATTATGGAAGTTCAAATCAGTGAACTAACCTTCACCTATGATATCGAAGTAGATACTGAAACCGGTGAAATTACTGCAGAGACGTTTTACGACATTGGACAAATCTCAGCTGTACGAATCATGAATACAACTGTTACAGATTTTGCTATTATCAATGCGGCTCTTGAAAATGTAACAGTTGGTGCTGCACACTTTGTTACAGCCTTTGGATCAAATTATTATGTTGAAGAAGGTACAACGACCCCAACGCCTGCGGCAAACTGGATTGCAACGAACATTACCACTGATCCTGCGGGTAATGAACGAGCCTGGGCGGTTGGTGTTCGTGGCACCTACGATCTAATCAATGAAACGGATGATACTACTGTTGCAAGTGGGCTACCAGCTATTAGTTGGGTATTTACTCCAGCCATTAGCGACCTCCTCTTTCTAGCGTGGCAACTTCCCGCCTCAGCTGATTTTCTCTCAGTATTTGCGTATGCCGTAAGTCCAACGCTCCAAATGTTCTATGATGGGCCTTTGGACGTCTACAATAACGCAGATGACCTCTATCAATCCACAGCCTTTTGGTATGCCATTTCGTTCCCACAGTTTGGTGGCTACCGAATCGAGCATGACCCAGTCTATACTGCATATTCTAATATTGGACAACAAACACAACCAGGTATTCCTGGCTTCCCATTCGAGGCCATTATTATTGGTGTTGTTGCCTGTCTGGTAGCAGTTTTCCTTCTTCGCCGACGTAAGCACACGTAGTTCCGTTGTGAATACGAGTCCTCCAGAAATCCGCTTGGCCAACGAGATCAAGCGGATTCTTCTCTCTTTTTTTCACGATTTGATTAAACGACTTATTGGTTAGCGAATTGTAAGTTAGAAGAGGTTAAAAGGCGAAGGAGTTAACAGCGTTAACATGCCTGTTCGTGAAATCATTGAAATCGACGAAGAGAAATGTACAGGGTGTGGCGAGTGCATACCCAATTGTGCAGAAGGGGCCCTACAGATCATTAACGGAAAAGCCAAATTGATTCGAGACGACTTATGTGATGGCCTCGGGGCTTGTTTAGGTCATTGCCCTGAAGGCGCATTACGGATAATTCATCGTGAAGCCCCTGAATTTGATGAAGAAGCCGTTGAAGAGCACTTGGCGAAGGGAAGGGTACATGAATGCCCTTCTTGCGATGTTGTTGTGGATGGCTCCACCGTTGAAACGCCTTCACTTTTGAGCGGTAAGGTTGTGCCAATTGGACAACGGCAGTGGCCAATTGCTTTGCGATTGGTTTCGACTACTGCACAATTCTTCAAAGATGCAGATCTCTTAGTGGCCGCAGATTGTGTTCCCTTTTCTTACCCACTATTTCAACAGGAATTCCTTCCAGGTAAAGTGCTAGTCTACGGATGTCCCAAGTTTGATAATGCCCAGGGATATGTAGAGAAACTCACGGAGATTTTTCAGAAGAATTCGATTAAGAGTATTACTATGTTGAAGATGGAGGTACCTTGTTGTTCAGGTCTTCAACGGATTGTCGAAATTGCTCTTTCACAGTCTGGGAAACAGATACCTCTCGAAAACATTACTATTACTTTGAAAGGAAACAAAAAGACTTAGCAAATCGGACGAAACTTGTTATCTAGTTGGTTGAGCTCGTCCAATGTCGTCGACCGCATGTTGAATTTCACCATAAGGCGGTTCGATGGCTGGATTATCCGTAATCCATTTCCAGCGAATAAATCCCTCTGGACTAATTACGAAAACAGCCCGTTTGGCAGTAGTATAATCTGCGAGTTTACCAAAGCCGTCTTGTACAACATCATAAGCTCGTATGGCTATACGGTTGTAATCACACAAGATTGGGAAATATAGTCGATTCTGTTCGGCGAAGGCTTTATTCGTGAAAGGATCATTAACGCTGATAGCTAGAACTTGAGCGTTTACGGATTCGAAATTAGCGAGTGTATCTCGAAAATGGCAGAGTTCGCGGGTGCAAACGTCAGTGAATGCGCCGGGAAAGAAAGCCAAGACAACGGTTTGGCCCTTGAACTCCTTCAGGGTCCTGATTTTTAGGTCAGTATCAATCAGCTTAAGAGGAGGCGCCGATTGCCCAATTTGCAAACGTGTTGACATAAAACTTATCTCCTAGGCAAGAAAGAATGGGCATTTTGCATTAAACCTTTGCTTCTTATATAGCAAGCAGTGAAAAACTACACAATAACCACACTCTAGCAAGCACTTTCTGGTCGAGTAGAACGCGAGAATCTCATTCCAATTGAAATTAAATAACAGACATGCAATTCTGTGCAAGACTCAGTGAATAACTTAACTTCTTGGCTAAGTGAAATGTGAAAAACTATTGAGAATGTGAAATTTCTGAATTTCGAGAATTGCGATGCATCCATATACCATCTGCATTTGGCCTAGTGAGCCAGTTATGAAACAGGAAGATTGCGGCTTGCAGCCAGATGATATCTACCAATTGTTTCCCACTTGATTAATTTGACCAGGGATTCTAAATTGAATGTATACCATTCACAGATCGTTGGTATGCCGTTAGAAATCTATGTATTAGCCTATTGCCTAAAGCCTTTTGAACGGGTAATCCTGCTTCTAGAGAGAATTTGGGAGTACCTGGAGGAAAAAATATTGCCACCACCAAAACTTGGGCTTATTACCCCAAATGAGTTGGCCCTATTCTTAGATTACTATGAGTTAACCAGTTCGAAAACAGATTTTGATTACGACAACTTTGCTATGGTTACTCAGGAGTACTTTGTTCGACATGTACCCTTTGGTAGTTACCTTATAGCTTCAGGATTGGAACAAGTCATTGCCTTTATTTTGAATTTACAATTTGAAGAAAAGGATTTAGGCTGGTTAGAAGCCACTTCGGGACCTGATTTCCGAAATGGGTTTTTAGACTATCTCATCAACTTCAAATTCAGTGGTGATATCTATTCAGTACCTGAAGGAACCGTAGTCTTCCCTAATGAACCCATCATTAATGTTACCGGACCGACCATTGAGGTCCAGTTATTAGAAACCTATCTACTTAACGTGATGAACTTCCAAACCTTGGTGGCTACAAAAACAGCACGTATGGTCGATGTTGCCCAACATCGAACTATCGTCGATTTCGGAGCTAGGCGTGCTCATGGACGGGATGCAGCAGTATTAGCTGCGCGAGCCGCCTACCTTGCGGGAGCCACAGGGACTTCACTGGTGCTAGCAGGAAAGATCTGGGGAATACCATTCATAGGAACTATGCCACATGCCTTCATCATGAACCGAGAGAACGAATTACAGGCCTTCCGTGAATATGCCGAGTCATTTCCACATAATACAATTCTATTAGTAGACACGTACGATTCACTGGAGGGGGTTAAGAACGCCATTATTGTTGGCAGGGAGTTACGTCAGAAGGGTTATCAATTACAGGGAGTTCGGCTAGATAGCGGAGACCTTATTACACTCAGCCAAAAGGCACGAGAGATACTAAATGAAGCAGGATTTGAAGATGTGAAAATTTTTGTAAGCAGTGACTTAGACGAATATCGGATTGAAGAGATTATTCGGGCTGACGCTCCGATTGATGGCTTTGGAGTAGGTACCCGATTAACCACAGGAGCGAATTATAATCCGATTTCACGAGAAGGGGGGCCATCAGCCCTTCCAGGTGTATATAAACTAGTTGAACGAATCGGTAAGGATAAACAACCCATTCCTAAAACGAAGTTGAGCGCACAAAAAGTACTAGTACCTTATCGAAAACAGGTTCATCGTCATCGGGACAAAGAAAACATGTTTCATCGAGATACCGTTTCCCGTTGGGAAGAACCAATTGGTGATGCAGAACCGCTCCTGATCCCTATTATTGAGAAAGGAGATATCGTTTACAATTTTCCAAAACTGGAAGAGACTCGACAATATTGCCACCATCAGATTGCTCAATTACCTAAAGCATATCGAATTCTTACTGATGCGCCTGTTTATCCAGTTAAACTAAGTCCTGAATTAGAGAATGCCATGAAAAAAATCATTGGCTAGTTGGTTAATAAGAAAGGGTTTTTCATTTTGGTCGAATAAGGGATTGCCATGGAGTATCGTTACCATCGGAACCTTAAGATATCTGAAGTGGGCGTTGGCTGTTATGCCCTCAGCGGTGCCTATGGCTCAGTTGACAGCAAACAGTTTCAACAGATGATTACTCATGCCTTCGAGTTAGGCGTTAATTTTTTTGATACCGCCGAGGGCTATGGTGAGGCTGAGAAGATTTTGGGGGAAAGCATCAAACCATTTCGTGAAGAGGTTCTGGTAGCCACGAAGGTTGGAATCCGCGAGGGGGTAAAACCAAACCTTTCAGAAACTTATGTGCTAGAGGCGTGTCAGTTGAGCCTGGAGCATCTCCAAACAGATTACATTGATTTGTATCAGGTTCATTTTGATGACCCAGCAACACCAGTGAAAGAAACTGTATCAGCATTGGATTCCTTAGTCGATGAGGGAAAAATTCGCCATTATGGAGTGGGACATCTTCCCAAGAACCGAGTCCAAGAATATTGTCAAATTGGTGAACCGTTTTCAATTTTGATGGAATTAAGTGCAGTTGCGAGAAAATCCCGGGAAGACCTATTGCCGCTCTGTGGCTCTCAACAAGTTGCGGCGATAGGTTTCAGCACTACAGGGAGAGGAATTCTAACAGGAAAATACGGGCTTGAAACAAAGTTCGAACCAAATGACATTCGAAATATGGATCCCCTTTTCCAACGTGCCCGATTTCAATCCGCTTTAGTTGTTAAAGACAAATTTACTGATCTTGCTCGGGATTACAACAAAACCCCGGTACAGGTGGCAATTGCGTGGGTATTGGCCCAGCCTAATGTTATTTGTGCCCTTACCGGTTCATCCAAGATAAAGCACCTCGAAGAAAATATAGGAGGAAGTGGATGGACGATCTCGAAGAAAGACTTGGAGCAACTTGATCAGTTCTTTGTATATGAAGACAGGGTATTAGCAGAAGAAGAACAGGCACTAATAAGACGAATTCTTTCAGAACCCCTTTCAATGCCTCCCACTCAAGCATTCATCGATTTGATTTATGTCCTTGAAACCAGCCATGATCTTGGACTACTTTCCGAGCAGCAAGTTAGACAAGTATTCCAGAAACTATGGCCAATTCATAAATCACTGGACGAATCAAGTAAGAAAAAATTAACTAGTATTCAGAGAGAGCTTCAGACACTAATTGATTAATTCGGCTCTTGGTTATAGAAGCGCCTGATTTTATTGTTTATTTACCCATATCGGTTAGAATTTGAGCCGCATTTGTGATCTTAGCATTATAATATTCCTTGAGATATGCTAGCCCTGATTCATGATCCTCTACAGTGAAAGAGTCAACACCATCTTCTGGTACCAATATTTTGTATCCCCGAAAGAAGGCATCGGCCGCAGTGTGTCGAACACACAAATGAGTGTGGAGACCAGTAAGTATGACACTATCGACCTTTCGGCTTCGAAGAATTGAATCGAGGGGAGTTTCGAAGAAGCTGCTGTAAGCGTGCTTTCCTACGATTATATCGTCATCCGTAGGTGAAAGTTCGGGAATCACCTTGGCACCTTCTGTGCCTTCAATAGCATGAGCTCCCCAGCGTCCCATCTCAAAATCGGTCTCTAAATGACTATCATTTACAAAGATTACAGGCATTTTTTGTTTATGAAAGC
>JBHLSA010000023.1:0-15149 GCA_048882025.1 Candidatus Thorarchaeota archaeon
CTAATGCATACTTTCCTCTTAAAAAGCAGAATTGTAAATGAACTCGCAAAGGGTGAACATGGTGACTAAAGCTCGTATACTAATAGCTGATCCAATTCATGCAGACGCGATTGAACAGATGAAGAATGCAGGACTAAATCTAGTTGTGCAACCTGACATCACTGCTGAACAATTACTAGAAGCTATTGAACACTTTGATGTTCTGGTAGTACGTGGTCGTACTAAAGTTACCCAGGATGTAATTGATGCTGGAAAAGCGCTGAAGGTTATAGCTAGAGCAGGAGTGGGATTAGATAATGTTGATCGCACACATGCTTTAGAAAAAGGCATCACGGTAATCAATTCTCCCGAAGGGCCTTCTGTTTCTGTAGCTGAGCTGGTATTTGCTTTAGCTCTCAGCGTTATTCGTAAGGTCGCTTTTGGTGATCAAGGAATGCGGCAAGGTGAATGGCGAAAAAAGGATTGTTCTGGTGGAGAACTTCGGGGACGACGAATGGGAATTTGGGGTTTTGGATTAATCGGGGAAGAGGTAGCGAAAAGAGCCCTAGCTTTCAAAATGTTGGTGTCTGGATTTGACATCATTCCTGATCGAATTGAAGTGATGAAACAATTAGGCGTGACATATCTTTCTCCCGAAGAGTTAGTCGCCAAAGCTGATGTTCTTACTGTTCATGTACCTTTAACGCCACACACTCGCGGACTTATTGGTAATAAGGAAATACAAGCCATGCCAAAGGGCGCGATTCTTATCAACACAGCTAGAGGTGGGGTTGTTGATGAAGCCGCCCTTTATCAGGGGCTTGTAGATGGCCCCCTTGGTGGTGCTGGGATTGATGTCTTTTCAGAAGAACCTCCCTTCGCACAAGAAATGCTTCAGAAACTTATTGCCTTACCAAACGTGGTTTCTACCCCTCATATTGGTGCTCAGACTGCTGAGGCTTCACGGGCTAATTCTATGATAATCGCAGAGAAGGTTCTTGCATTACTCAAGTAGTAGCATAACAATTTTATACTGCATGGCAATTCGCTATCTCCTATTACGCGGAGGCGTCTACATCGATGTACAAACACATTGGCAAGCTTTATGCAAGCCATGACAAAGAATTGAAAACCTTGATTCGTTCACGACTAATAGAGTGGCGGAAAGAACCTGCAACCAATCGCGTTGACCGCCCTACTCGATTAGATCGGGCACGATCAATTGGTTATCGAGCAAAACAAGGCTATGTTGTAGTACGCCAACGTGTGACTCGTGGTTCTCGTCGAAAACCCCGCCCCACCATGGGCCGAAAACCCAAAAAGATGGGAACTGTAAAAATCACGCCTTCTCGCAGCCGTCAATGGATGGCAGAAGAACGGACGGCTCGTAAATATCCTAATCTACGTGTGCTAGGCTCCTATTATATCGCTGAAGATGGTAAGAACTTGTGGTATGAGATAATTCTCGTTGACCCCTCACATCCAGTAATCCAGGCTGACAAACGTGTAAACTGGATTTGTGATCCAGTACATAAAGGACGGGTATTTCGAGGATTAACTCCTGCAGGAAAAGCCTCTCGTGGTCTTCGTCACCGTGGCAAGGGTGCAGAGAAGCTCCGTCCGAGCATTGGAAAGCATGGGCGACGAGGCAAGTAAAATCTAATCCTATTCTGGAGAGTGACGAACCTGTGACCAATCGGGAACGGGGGCCGTCTCGAATCATTGTACAAGCCTTAGTACAAGCCACTGAGGACGAAGAGAAAGTCAAAAAAGCTGTTTTCAATCTCTTTCCCGAAGAAGTTCAAGAAGAAGTGCGGTTTGAACAGAAACGGCTTCGTGGACATTTTCATAATCCAATTATCCATCTAGAAGCTAAGTTGGTGCATCGTGGGTACGTAATGCAAACCTTATCTTCTCTTGCTGACAGGCTTCCGACAATAGAACGGCAGAAGTTGCAAGACACCTTCGAGACAAGAATTGATCATAAGGGACAACTTTTTCTTCGTTTTGATAAGCAGGAGTCTTATCAAGGACGACTGCGGTTAATTAATCAAGGCGATTCACTTCGCTTTGTGATTCGGTTTGCAGGTTCCAAACAGACTCTGACCGAAATACAAAGCCATTGCCAGGAACTAAATCTTCTCTAGGATTGAAGAAAATGCCAACGTATGATCTCCACGTTCGCTTCACCCAACCGGAGCATCCTACGAATTACGTCAAGCTGTTCGAAATAGCTCATCAATTAGGGTATACCGGTCTTGCTCTCGAGTCTTCTACACCACTTCCGAAAGAATTACTAGCAGAATCGGTACAAATTCTTCAACGACTGACAATCTCTCCACGTAGCGCAACTCGACTCAAAGCCCGAGCTGAAAAACTTCGAAGGCAGAGCGATCTTTTAGTAGTGCATGGACGGACAAAACCAATCTGGTTAGCCGCCGCGGAAATTACTGTCGTAGATATAATTATGCTTCGTGACTTTCAAGATTTTGTTGCTGTAGATTCTCAGGTTGCTCGTGCAATGTCGTCAAATAACAAACCAATTGAACTTTGTCTTCACCAACTCCTTTCTTCAAAAGGGTCCAACCGTTCACGGTTAATACGTGCCATGAGGACAGCTCTCGAATTCTTAGTTCGTTCTAAATGCCCACTCGTCCTTACTAGCGGAGCAAATCATGTGTGTGGTCTTCGGGCTCCACGTGATCTTGCCGCACTATGTTATTTAGCAAGTGTTCCGGAGGAAGTTGCTAAAGAAGCTATTCTCCAAGAACCTATGAAACTCGTGTCAACAATTCATGCTCGAAGAAATCAAGGCATGCGAATAAAAAGTGGGAGGCGTTCCTAAAGATGCGTTCTAAACACCGATATCTTGCTGTCCGGATATATACGCCAGATACACCTCCCTCTGAAAGTGGTTTTCGGAATGCCATCTGGGAAAGGCTGCGGGAATTGTATGGTGAATTGGGTGTAAGCCAAATAGGGTTTTGGCTTATTTCCTACCATCCAAGTTCCCAGTCAGCCATCATTCGGTGTCAACACGATCAGATTCGCCCCTTACGCGCCGGACTAGCAACCATTACACAGATTGAAGCAAGTTCGTTACTTCTTCACGTGGTTGGCATTAGTGGGACTATTCGAAAAGTGGTAACCTTCCTTCCCGGCTTGGATGCCAAAACAGTAGTTAGGCCTCGTAAATACCATTAGTCTTTTTCAAGAGGCCTTTAGCAACTTAACCCGTTTTCATTATATCCGCTTGCCAAAACAAATAAAACCTGAGGTTACACCATGATTCACGGGGCTCTGTGAAGCCCCGCCGCTCCAAACTGAGCCTTGTGCTATGACGATCTCGCGACGAGCCGAGAGCCCCGCCTTTTTCTCTTATTAACTAGGGAACAATAGTTTGAATTTCTACAGATAATAGGAAACCTTCCCAGAGCTGATAGGCTTTCATCCTGAATCGGTTCTCTTGGATACCATCAATTATCCAAACACAAGGATTGAACTTCATGAATTCGCGATCACTTCCTGAAGGTTCGGGTGGGGCGGGGTGTGAATGATAGATTCCTACTTGTTCCAAGCCCTCTTTAGAGGCTGCCGTTAAAATGCAGTATTGGTGTTCAGGATTAATTTCAAACGAAGATTCAGATTGCGCGATATTTGTTGTTTCTGCGATTCGAACAATTCGTGCAGTTAATTCTGCTTCATTATACGTTCCAAGGAGAAGGGCGCAACCTTCGTAGGGATAGGCTCGGCGCCGTATGCCATATAATTGGCGTCGATGTAGGGGTGTAAGTTGAATCCGAGCTACACGGGGAATAACCATTGAGCAACCCACAGCCAAAAACTTAAAAGCTTCTCACCTTTTGAGTCTTCGCATCTCTAGCCCCTTAAGTGAGGCTGCGATTATCCATGTCGAAAGAAAGAGCTAGTGATCGGCAATTTATGCGTCGAACTATGATTATTTGCATTGTTGGGCTTATCGTTTTTGGCACGCTACTCTATTTGCTAGCTACGGGTTTTGGCGCAGTTGGTCCCGTTCTTGACCTTCTTGGGCCCGTGATTGTTGGGGTTTTTGTCCTTTTGCTTCTAACGCTTTCTTTCATTAGTTTACTCGTGCTTTTCGGTAATATTCGCGAGTGGTATGGGGAATCGGCTGGGTGGTTTGAAATAATAATCCTTTGGGCAATCATCGTGGTTATTGCCTTTGTGGGTTTCAGTTGGTTTCATGCTCTACTGACAGCGCTCCTTTGTATTGGAGTGATCTATTACCTTCACGCGGCTCAGGATTAAAGCCTCAATTGACAGTTTTACAATCTTGAGTCTTTCAATAACAATATTTTAAAGGCGCTAGTCCTAATCGGCAAAACAACAAGATGCAACATAAAAGTAAGAGGGCTTTAGCTTACTACCTTCTTATGAAATGCCTTGGAGGAACCCTCATTGTTCAGTGAATCTCAGAGCTACGATATTGCCCTGACTACCTTCAGTCCTGATGGACGCCTATTCCAGGTTGAATACGCTTTTGAAGCGGTTCGAAAGGGTACTCCTATCCTGGGTATTCGCTGTTCTGATGGTGTGATTCTCTCAGCTGCGCTACGAAAGCACTCGCTACAAGAAGTAACTCATAATGACAAAATCTTTGAAATTGATGATGCCATTGGAACCGCTATCTCTGGGCTATCTGGTGATGCACGAAACTTGGTAAAATATGCACGCCAAGTAGCTCAAATCCAACGCTTAACTTTTGATGAACCAATCTCAGTGAAGGCACTTAGTAAGAAAATCTGTGATCATGTACAATCTTATACACAGCAAGGAGGAACACGCCCATACGGGGTTTCAATGCTAATAATCGGTGTTGACTCCGTGCCACAGCTTTACTTAACTACACCCATTGGAGCGTTTTGGAGTTACAAGGCTTACGCTGTGGGTAATGGAGCCGAACAGATGAATACTCTATTAGAACGTGACTATTCTACATCTCTGCGGGTGGATGATGCTTTACACTTGGCTATCCGAATTCACAAGGAAACTGCTGCAACCCCTTTATCTGCGAAAGCATTAGTGGCCGCAAAAGTGATGACATCAGATAAGCGCTTTGTTCAAGTAGATCAAAAAGTCCTGAAGGCTCTCTTTGACTCTGTTTAATCTGGAGTAGTGATTATTATGTCTGGACTGGGTGGCATGCGTGGCGATAAACGCGTCGATTTAGGTGATGCGGTTCTTGCACGTTTAGAAACCCATGGAAACCGCTTCGAAATCATTGTAGATCCAAAATTAGCTTGGGCTTATAAACAAGGTGAAAAAATCGACCTACGTGAGGTAATTCGTGGAGACACTATTTTTGAGGATGCGCTTCGAAGTAAAAAAGCAGCAATTGAAGCTCTTGAAGAAGCCTTTGGTACAACGGATGAACTAGATGTTGCACGGCAAATATTGGAGAAGGGTTCACTTCAGCTCACTGCTGAACAGCGACGGGAGATGGTAGAGAAGCGGCTTCGACAAGTTATTGATATCATTGTTCGAAATTGCATCAACCCTAAGACTGGGCTTCCTCATCCTCCTGCCAGAATCGAGGCTGCTATGGAGGAAGCTGCTGTTACAATTGATTCAACACGTTCGGCAGAAGAACAGGTTCGTGACATCGTAAAAGCACTACAACCTGTAATTCCAATTCGCATGGAAATTCAACAATTAGCGGTGAAGGTTCCTCCCGACTTTGCGCCAAAAGCTTATGGAACTGTTGAAAGAATAGGGCATATTGCTAAGGATGAATGGCAAAGCGATGGTTCTTGGATTGCTGTTGTTGAGGTACCTGGCGGCCTTCGGGGAGAACTTATCGATGCATTGAATAATCTCACGCGTGGGCGCGCTGAAATAAAAATTCTCAAAAAGGAGTCAATTTAGGAGGACAAACTATCGTGTCAATTTATTTTGAACAACAAGACATCGTCGTTCCGGGGCAATTACTCGCTGAAGGCGATTATCGCCACGGTGATGGCGCTTTTAAAGAACATGAAAAAGTATTCGCAGCTGTTATTGGACTTGTAAAGATGAAAGGAAAAACCATCTATGTGGTTCCCTTACAAGGACAATACGTTCCCAAAGCCCGAGACATCATCATTGGAAAAATTGTGGAAATCACCCTAAATGGCTGGCTTGTTGACATTCAAAGTCCCTATCCTGCCATGCTTCCAGTGATGCATGCTCTCTCACGCCGTGATGCAGTACATGCAAAAGATAATCTCCGGCAATGGTATGATGTTGGAGAAACAGTTGTTGCTGAAATTATTGCGGCAGATCGAACTCGTGACCCCCTAATTACAACCAGAGGACGGGGGCTTGGAAAAATTCGTGGAGGAATGCTTATCAAAATCATCCCTACACGGGTTCCTCGTTTAATTGGTCGAAAAGGCTCAATGATTAACATGCTCAAATCGGAACTAAAAACTGACATCGTCGTAGGACAAAACGGAGTCGTTTGGCTCAAGGGGCATCAAGACTCGGTGAACATTGCACTTGAAGCCATTCGCCAAATTGAACGAGAGGCTCATACCGGCGGATTGACTGACCGCATTCGTGAAACCATCAGTCAAAAGCTTGCTGAATTAAAAGGTGAAGAAAATTGAGTGCAAAAACAACTGAAGCAGAACAGCCGCTAATTGATAAAAAGGGACTTCGAACGGATGGACGCAAACTTGATGAGCTTCGTCCAATTCATTTGGAAGTTGATTATCTTAGCCGCGCCGATGGTTCTGCCTATATCGAACAAGGAAAGAACAAGATTGTAGCAGCGGTTTACGGTCCACGGGAATTACATCCTCGACACCTTGCCCAATCTGATCGGGCTTTACTCCGAGTTACCTATCGCATGGCTACCTTTTCGGTCTCAGATAGGAAACGCCCGGCACCTAGTCGCCGAGAACATGAAATCTCTATGGTTATCCGACAGGCGCTTGAACCAATGCTTTTCCTGAAAATGTATCCCCGTGCCGTGATTGATGTATTCATTCAAGTTCTTGAGGCGGATGGTGGCTCTCGTTGTGCTAGCACAACGGTCGCATCTCTTGCCCTTGCAGATGCAGGGATTCCTATGCGCGGTCTAGTTGCAGGCTGTGCATCAGGTAAAATTGATGGAGAGATTGCAGTAGATTTGAATGACATTGAAGATAAAATTGGAGCTGCTGATGTTCCTTTAGTTATGGCTCCAGAACGTGGTGAAATCACTCTTCTACAAATGGATGGAAAATTAAGTCCGGAAGAATTTGCCAAAGTTCTTCGTATGAGCGAAGATGGTATTCACCAAATTCATGAAATGCAAAAAGCGGTGCTATACAAAAAATATGCTCAGATACGTGAGGATATCGGCGAAACTCCAGAAGCAGTCTTAGACACAGAGAATGATGAACCAGTGAAGCTGGCGGAACGCAAACCTGTTCGAAAACGCACAAAACGCACGAAAGCGGAAAAAGCTGAGGATGAGCCAAAGGCACCAAAGAAAACCAAACGAACAAGAACCAAGAAAAGTGAAGCAAGTAAATGATGAGAGTGTGATAAGAAAATGGAAATTGTTACAGAAATCGAGCGAGAACGTATCAGCACCCTACTTCGTGAGGGAAAACGTATTGATGGACGGGACTTTGATGAGGTTCGTCCCATTCAGATCAAACAAGGTGTTATCACAAAAGCCGAAGGATCTGCTGAGGCTTGGCTAGGAAAAAGCCGTATACTGGCTGGTATTAAAGTTCAAGTTGGAACGCCTTTTCCTGACACTCCTGATGAAGGCGTCATCATTGCATCCGCAGAACTCTCTCCAATGGCTTCACCGATCTTTGAGTTGGGGCCTCCTGGTGAACAAGCCATTGAACTAGCACGTGTTGTCGATCGTGGGATTCGTCATTCAGATGTAATCAAGCGTACAGATCTTTGTATCAAGGCTGGCGAACAGGTGTATTTGTTGATGCTAGATCTCTATGTATTAGCTGATCACGGAAACCTCATTGACGCCGGATCGATTGCTGCCATATCGGCTCTATTGGATACCAGCTTACCTAAGGTAACAGTTAGTGAGGAAGGCTCTGTTGACCTAGACTTTGATAATAGCACACCTCTTGCCTTGGGTCCACCCCCTCTCACGGTCACCTTTGCGAAAATTGATGATAGCATCATAGCTGATCCTTCTCTTGAAGAAGAGCAGGTTATGGATGTTCGATTATCCATTGCTATCGATGGCGATGACACAATTTCGTCTATGCAAAAATATGGCACAAGTCCTCTTTCCTATCAGGAAGTGACTGACTGCGTTGAACGTGCGAGCAAAATTGTTAAAAAGATGCGTAAACAGCTTCCCAAAAGGTGAGTATTCCCATGGGACGAACTAAGAAAGTCGGTCGCGCTGGTCGTTTTGGTGCTCGGTATGGTGTCACTGTTCGTCAGCGCGTAGCAAAAATTGAAACTAACATGAAAATAAAGCATCGTTGTCCTAGCTGTCAAACCTTTGCAGTTCGCCGAGTATCAACAGGGGTTTGGTCTTGCCGAAAGTGTGGGCACACTGTCACAGGTGGGGCTGATATGCCTGCTACTGATGCTCCGAAGATATTGCGTTCGGTCCGAGAACGTTCAGCCAGCCGGCGAACAACGTGATTGCCATCGGGAGTACTCGGAAGCCCACACCAAGAACACGCAGCTTTATCAAAGAGCTCCATCGTGTTATTCCCCACTCTACACGACTTACACGTGGGAAACAAGGCTTTAATGAATTCTGTGAAACCGCCCAAGAACTTGGAGCTAACCGCATTCTTCTAGTTGGATCCTTTCATGGAAATCCAGGACGCCTTGGATTTCTTCAACAAATTGATGATGTCTGGAAATTCCAACCCCCCACTCTTATAATAAAATCAACGCACCTTTTACGCGAAATCACCACTGCCTCACCACATGGTCTCAAACACCTCTATGTTGTTCCTGCCTCCCAAGGTGATGTTTCCCGAGCTGAAATGTTAGCTAATGCCTTAGCTGTTCCTTGTCTGACCCGAGATCATCTTCCAGATAAAACAACAAAGGCGGCACTCTTGCGTGTGAAGTATGCACAAGACAAATCGATAGATTTTATGGCACTCGATGAACAACAACCATTGGGGCCAGTGATTCATCTAAAACACTTCCTGACCAAGCCAATGGGAGATAAAAAACGATGGTAAAAGAAAATGGCACCGATGCGAACCAACCATATCCTTACTCTCTTAGGGTTGCTCTTCAGCTAAGAAATGGTCAACATCGTGATGCCGTGCTTACCGCGTTAATGCCTGAGTTTGCTGCGATAGATTCAAAAAGAGTTAGGCTTCTCAATAAGACAACTGACAATGAAATCGTGTTTCACCTCACCGCCAAGGATGTAACTGCTCTTCGTGCTGCGGCAACCTCGCTGATACGTTTATATTTGGTGGCTGATGGTGTACACATCTTAACGGTGAAGAAAAATGAGTGAAGAAGTACCACCACGAGTTCGCCAGCAACTAGTACGTGTACAACAAACACGTGACAGTCTACAATATGTTACAGCTCTTCTGCTCCAAGTAAAGCAGCAGCTTGCAGAAACTAACAGTGCACTAGAACAGTTGAAAGGAATGACCCCGAAGAATGTACTCTATCAGGCGTCTGGTCCGCTACTCTTTAAAACTACTAAACCCAAAGCCACCAAGAACTTGAAGGCGCAGGTTGAAGCCCTTGAAGTTCGAATCAAATCTCTTGAAAAACAGGAAACTCAATTACGTAAACAATACGATACGCTCCAAGAAACCCTCCGCGGAATGCTTGGTCAACCCGGCACGGCCCCTGCTGGCTAGTCACTCTTACTCAAGTCCGCCCTTAGAATCATGAAAGATAGCGGGGCTCCTCTTTGAAAAAACTAACTTCTCAAAAATTCTTACCAACCCTTTTACAAGTAACCAAAGAGTCCGTTGGCTTAATCTTGCATCAGAGTGCTGATCCTGACGCAATTGGAAGTGCTGCTGCCCTTGCGCAACTTCTCAAACAAAGTAGAGAAATTAAGGTTCAGATTTTTGCAGAAAGCCTAAATCGGAGTGCAAAAAATGTGGCTGAGGCATTCAATGTTGAACTCGCCGATCCCAAGGATTTAGTGACGCATTCTACCCTAGTTTTAGTTGATCTGAACAATCTTGAGCAGATGGGTACTTTAACGCAGGATCTCCCCAAAGAGGGAGTAACAATGTTCTGCATTGATCACCATGTACCGCATCAAACGCTTCCAGAATTTGTTGATTTTCTTCTCTATGATGATCAAGTTCGTTCAACAGCTGAACTCGTTTTTCAACTCTGGGAAGCTAGTGAACACTCGCTCTCAGCAGATTGTGCCACTCTACTAGCCAGTGGGTTAGTGTATGATTCACGCCATTTTTACATTGCTAACAATGCAGCTTTTGAGCATTTTGCTACCTTACTCCGGTATGGCGCTGATTACGAGCATGTACTCAAACTTCTTTCAACACCTCTTGACAAATCTGAAAGAATTGCTCGATTAAAAGCAGCGAAACGTGTTGTTGTCTACGACGAGTTTAATCTACTCATTGTTGCCACTATGATTCGCGCCTACGAGGCCAGTGCCTGTCGTGCACTCATTGGGGTGGGTGCGGACATTGCGATTGTGTGTGCTGGAAAGAAGGATGAAGTTCGGATTAGTGCCCGTTGTACCACAACGGTTAACCGTGAGCTGGGGCTTGATTTAGCCAAAGATGTTATGGAGCCTTTAGGCGAGTTAATTGGAGGTGCCGGTGGCGGACACCCCACAGCGGCAGGTGCAAACGGGAAAGCATCTAGTGATCACGCCTTGGGACTAGCACTGCAATTGCTCCGTAAAACTCTAAAAGCCAATCGTAACACATCACATTCAATCTCTGATTAGGCTAACCAATGGATGAGATAGCGTGAGCATCGAAATTAATCACCTTTCTTTCACATACTCAGGGTCTGACACTACGGTTCTTGATGATATCTCACTTGTTATTCCACGAGGAGCCTTTTTTGGACTTGTGGGTCCCAGTGGATGTGGAAAAACAACTCTTGCTAGGTGTTTAAACGGCTTAATTCCTCATTTTCATCCCGGTAGGCTAGAAGGCACAGTCATGATCAGTGGATTAAACACACAGGATCATCATGCCCATGAGCTCGCTCAGAAGGTGGGTTTGGTTTTTCAGAATCCTGAGAACCAACTAATTGCTCCAACGGTGGAACGTGAACTCGCCTTTGGTCCTGAAAATCTTGGATTATCCCGGGAGATAATTCGCAATCGAGTTGATACGCTTCTTTCTCAAATGTATATTGAAGAGCTGCGAGATAAAGCACCTTACGAACTATCTGGTGGCGAACAACAACGGGTAGCAATAGCGGCTGTGTTAGCTTTGGAACCAGAAATTCTGATTCTTGATGAACCCACTGCTAATCTAGATCCTTTGTCCGCATTTGAAACTCTCAACCTCTTAGCTTCAATCAATCAAAAGATGCAATTGACGATTTTGCTCATTGAACACAGATTAGAACTTGTTCTCCCTCACATTCAGGAACTTGTTGTTTTAGACAAGGGGCGCATCGCAAAACAAGGTCCTCCCGACCAAGTGGTTGGTGACTCCTCTGTTGCGAACTTGGGAGTTTCAATTCCTAACGTTATCCAACTTGTAAAACGGGTGAAACATCCACGAATTCAAAAGGCTACTCCTCTCTCCGTTGACCAAGCGGTCAAAATCATTTTGCAGGAGGTGGACCAATGATTCTCTTCAATGGAGTCTGGTTCAGCTATAATCCAGACACACCAGTTCTCCAAAATTTGTGCCTGCAATTGAGGCCCGGAGAAGTTGTGGGGCTGATGGGGGAAAATGGCGCGGGTAAAACTACATTGGTCAAACATATCAACGGATTGTTGAAACCTAACCGTGGTGCCGTCTATGTTGACGGAGTTGATACTCGAAACACCTCTACAGCGAATTTAGCTCGAAAGGTAGGGTTTGTTTTTCAAAACGCGGATCACCAATTGTTTGCTGATACCCTGAATGCTGAAGTGGGCTTTGCTCTGCGTAATCTTAATTTTTCCAAAGAGGAAATTCAAACCCGTGTTAGCCGATTCCTTGAATTGTTTGAACTTTCACAATATGAGGAACAATCACCTTTCTTACTCAGTGGAGGCGAACGTAAACGATTAGCCTTAGCGTCGGTGCTATGTGTTGAACCTAAAATTTTGATACTAGATGAGCCTACACAAGCACAAGATGCGTTACAAAAACAAAAACTCCTTGATTTCATCGATTCATTTCGAAGCCCTGAACATATTGTACTTGTAGTAACCCATGATGTGGAGTTTGCGGTAAAGGCGGTTGATCGGCTGGTTGTTCTTTCACATGGGCAGCTTATTGCTGATGGATCACCCGGGGACATCCTGCGGAATCCTTTGATTCTCAAACGTGCCCGCCTGCTTCCTCCACAGTTAACACAGTTTGCTTATCAGCTGGCTGAACACCTTCCTCAGTTTCCCACAAACCTAACAACAGTGCCGGAAGCTGTAGATGCGGTGAATCAGCTATTACGGAGGCGAAGGTGAGTTAGATGGCTGCAATCTTTGAAGCATTTCGGTTTAAACAAAAAGATACCTTCATGCACAGTTTAGACCCTCGAACTACCTTTTTCATGGCCGTATGTTTTTCCATCATTGGAATGCTGTTCCTTGAGATCATACCTCTATTGCTCATTCTCCTCATGATGGTTCCGTTCATTATTTTCGCTCGATCCATTGGTCAATGGACAAAAAGTCTCCGTGGCTTAGCATTTCTTGCCGGCTTTATCCTCATCATCAATACCTTCTTTCTATCTCTCTCCTTTGCCATATCCACCGTGCTTCGACTCATAGTCTTAATGACGGCTTTTTCCCTCTTCTTTTTGACTGTTCATCCGGATGATTTTGCCTTAGCGTTGATTAAAATGCGGGTTCCCTATGAATTTGCTTTTGCCTTTTCCATGGCGGTTCGGTACGTTCCTACTATTGCTACAGAAACTGAAACAATTCGGGATGCTCAAATGTCACGCGGCCTCGAGCTCGAACGAGGGAATATTCTTCAGAAAGTACGGAACTATATTCCGATTCTGATTCCAATTATTGTCAGCTCTATTCGCCGTGCGTTACAGGTCGCCGAAAGCCTTGAATCCCGTGCCTTTGGTTCAACAACGAAACGTACTAGCCTCTATGATATTCGGCTCCAAAAACGGGATTATGTTATGTTCTTGCTGACAACGACGTTCTTACTTGTTGCCATTTACATTGCCTTTATAGTCCGCCTACAGGCTCCTTGGCTCTTACCAGATTGGTTTTTCTGGCACCTCCCCCTCTAACCATCTACCTTTAATCGTATTAGGAGATCTTGAATCATGGGCTCTCTCTTTACAAATACCTGCCTTGTTGGCACTTCTACCCACCACATCGGCGTATTCGGCTGCACTCTTTCAAAGCCCTCCGATCCCGCAATCCTACTAGATGCAACACAAAATATTACTGCCAATCGCCACCTCACTTTTCAGATTGTCAATAGTGCGTGTGTGGTCAGCGAACAACATTTACTCTTTGCTGCAATCCATGCCTTGAGGGCATTCTTTCGAGGAACCCAACGGGCCTCCACACTTGCATTAGAAATTCTACGCTTTGCCGCGGCCCAGCGCCAAATTTCTGAAGCCCTAACTCAGTTAGGAATTACCAAAGCCACTCAACAACTAGCAGGTGTTCTCGTCAGCCCCAATGAAGACACTCTACATCAATCTTACTCTGCCTTTCAAGAAAAAGTGAATGCTATTGATACGCCCGATGTTCTCACGATTGCCAATGAGACAAAACTACAGACTATTTGTGAGGCATTTCAAATTAAGACACAAGAGCTTGAGGCCATCGTGGGATCTTCAAGCTTTGACCAACGCTGTGATGCAGTACAAAAATTAGTGTACGAACGCTGTGCTCTGCTTGCGGTTTCTCACTAAGGTCGATGTAAGGTTACGATCTGATCTTCTCGCAGAAGGGCAAGCCCCGTTACAGGACCTAGCATCTCAACGGTTACCATCCAATCATACTCTTCTAGATCGACTTTGCCTGGAAACTGAATCGCAATCTCATGTAGCAGCTCTTCACGATTCAAGTCGGTGTCTCGGCGGTTAAGATTTACCCGAAATGTAGAAGCTTTTGTCATCCGTTTAGCAAGCTCTTTACTACCATTGCGTATGCCATCAAGGGTACTTTCCACAATGAGGTCAATGGGTTGAATTTTCAATAGATCTTGAATTATCCACGG
The DNA here is from genome assembly GCA_048882025.1 of Candidatus Thorarchaeota archaeon. GTDB lineage: Archaea > Asgardarchaeota > Hermodarchaeia > Hermodarchaeales > Hermodarchaeaceae > Hermodarchaeum. Next base: position 14,316 of record JBHLSA010000023.1, read on the forward strand.
CATTTTCTTTACAATTTGCCCAAATTTGGAAACAAAGTCATGGGCGTCGCCATCCAGTTTTCCCACAACTAGACAAGAGATACCAGTAAGTTTACACCATTCCAGTGAACCAAGGTCGCTATTCTCGTCAATGATTCGTCGCAATTCTTGACAGCTTTCAGCCTCTTGGAAACGCCTGCAGGATAACAATAAATTGAAATCATCGTTGATGGACAGCATATGGCTGAATGGGTGTACATTTCCGTTTTTAAGTCTTCAGGAAATGCTCTTTGGTGTGACTTTGTGTTAACGGATTTCTTCAGATTGAAGCCAGGGCTCAAGTACGCTTCTGGGAATAGCTCCTTCTCGTAAAATAGCTGGAGGGGTTTGAGTAAAATCAATAATCGTTGAATCCGCTGAATGCTGAGTAGGTCCCGCATCAACCACAATATCTACGCTAGCTCCAATCTGGTTTTCGGCTTCGTCTGCGGTTCGTGGGCTAGGAGCGTTTGATTTGTTGGCACTGGTTCCAATAATCGGGTATCCAATGGCCTGGATGATTGCTAGCGCCACATTGTGCTGAGGTATACGGATTGCCAACGAGTTCCAGGGTCCTAGTATTCCTGGAGGGAATGATTGGCGGGATGGAACAATCAGGGTTACTGCGCCTGGCCAAAACTGGCGAATAAAGACTTCTGCGGCATGCGAAAAGGTACCATACATCTGAGCTTGGACGAATCTATCGGCTAGAAGTGGTAAACCCAGCTTCTCGGTTCGCCCCTTGATTGTGAGTATCCGTTTAACAACGGTGGCATCCTTGGGGTGTCCAGTCAACCCATAGGCGGTATCTGTTGG
>JBHLSA010000024.1:0-6482 GCA_048882025.1 Candidatus Thorarchaeota archaeon
CATAGAGAGCGTCTGCGGCTTTGGCTGAGGTTAAGTGGTGGCTAACCGGGCAGATGCCACACATTCGGGTGGCGATACGGTTTGCCTCCTCAACGGGTCTGTTTTGCATGAATTTTTCAAAACCGCGTACGTCCATGACAGAAAAGTGGGCTTTGGCAACGTTACCTTTTTCATCTAAATTGATGGTGATAGCACCATGCCCTTCAACGCGGGATACGGGTGCAATTTTAATGGTTTTTGTTTTTGGACTCATGTTTTTGCCTCCACGGGTTTAGTTTTGACGGCATTTGTGTGAACTGCTTTCTTGAATGTTGAATGAGCAAAGGTGAAGCGTAGGTAGGTTCCGACGAGGTCGGGAATTTCCTTAACAATTTGTCCTGCCTCAGGAGCTTTGCTTGGGTCCTGAACAACAATGCTTCCAATTGCGCCAATCATTTTAGCTGCTTGATCTTCTACATTCGAAGTAGGTCCGAAACAGCCGCGGCACCCGGCTAGGGCAGTGGGGCAACGGGCTTCACAGCCGGATTGGGTGCTGGGTCCAAGGCACTGATAGCCTTGTTCGAGGAGGCAGCGTTTGGGATCGATTTTAGCGGTACCCCACCGTTTGAATTCGGTAACAGCTTTTTCTTCTTTCTCAAGGGGACACTGGTCGCACACGGTCTTGGCTTCAAGTTTGAACTCCTTGCCTTCGAGGAGGCAGGTGACAAGTTCCGCTATAAGTTTGGGCGGAGGTGGACAGCCTGGGAGTACATAGTCGACTTTAACAAAGTCATCGATTGGGTGCAGTTCATCGAGGAGGGGTGGAACGATTCGGTTGGGAATGATTTTCTTGGGATTTACGGTGGATTTCGTGTTGATGTAGACTTCTTCAAGGATTTCGGCTTTGGTGTGTAGGTTTGCTAGCCCGGGGATGCCACCAAAAGCTGAGCAAGCGCCAAAGGCCACTAATACGGAACAGCGTTCTCTGAGCATTTTGAGGCGTTCGAGGTGTTCTTCATTGCGAACGCCACCGGAGACAAATCCGACGGTGACGCCTTCTTTGGGGGGTTCACGATGGTCCATGAGAACTTGGATGTATTTGAGGTCTATGGCGTCCAAGACATTGGCTAGGGCTAGGTGTAGGTCGAGGATGGCAATTTCGCAGCCCGAACAGATGCTAAGTGTTTCCACGGCTAGACTTGGCTTCGTCATGTCATTCAGGTCCTCCGTTGGCAAGCGGATTGGGTCCTAAAAGCTTAATCTCATTTATGAAAGACTTCATGGTCTCTGCGAATTTGTGTCCTTCCGCAGCGGAAATCCATTCGAGTCGTAGCCTTTCGGGTTCAAGGCCAATTTCTTTCAGGAATTCTTTTAGTAGGGCAACACGTCGTGATGTTTGGTAGTTGCCGGAGAGGTAGTGACAGTCGCCGAAATGGCATCCGGCGATGAGTACTCCATCGGCTTTGAGTTTGAGGGCACGTAAGATGAATTGAGGATCCACCCGTCCACTGCAGTTGACGCGAATGACGCGGGCGTTGGGAGGGTATTGGATGCGGGAGGTGCCAGCCATGTCTGCTCCGGCGTAGCTGCACCATCGGCAGGCGAAGCAGACGATTTTAGGTTCCCAGTTTTTGTTGGTCATAGTTATTTCGCTTCCTGGAATAGAGCGTCAAGTTGGGCGATGATTTGTTCCATGGTGAAGTGTTGTGGTGCGATTGCTTGGTTGGGACAGGCGGCCGCGCAGGTGCCACAGCCTTTGCATTGGGCTTCGGTGACTTGGGCCCGATTATCTACAACCTTTACGGCGCCATATGGGCAGGAGGCCTCGCAGATGCCACAGCCAGCACAGAGGTCTTCATTGACTACAGCAGCGTAAGGCTGAACAAGAACTCGGCCAGCGGTTATCATGGAGAGGGCGCTGGCAGCGGCGCCTTTTGCTTGGGCGACAGAATCGGGAATATCTTTGGGTCCTTGTGCTGCGCCGGCGATGAAGATGCCGTCAGTGTTTGTTTCTACCGGTCGGAGCTTGGGGTGAGCTTCTAAGAAGAAGCCATCCGCACTGCGTTGAATGCCTAAGACCCGAGCTAGTTCGGCTTGATCTTTGGGTGCTTGAATTCCACATGAGAGTACCACAATATCGACTTCAGCTTCGACGGGTTGGGCTAGAAAGGTGTCTTCAGCGCGGACGACGATATGATCTGAGTCGTAGGATTCGCGGACTTCAGAAACACGACCGCGTACAAAGGTAACGCCGTGTTCACGGGCGGTGGTTTCATAAAATTCTTCATACCCTTTACCAAAGGCACGCATGTCGATGTAGAATATGGTAACTTGGATATCGGGATATTTTTCACGAATTTGCCGGGCTTGTTTGAGCGCGGCCATGCAGCAGACACGGGAACAGTAGGCGTTGTAGCGTTCGTTGCGGGATCCTACACATTGAATGTAGGCGATGTGTTTGGGTTTCTTCATGCTGGAGGGGCGTAGTATTTTGCCTTCGGTGGGACCTGCGGCGCTAAGCATGCGTTCCATTTCGAGATTTGTCATGACATCAGGGTATTTGCCGTAGCCGTATTCGAGCTGTTCCATGGCATCAAAGAGTTCGAAACCGGTGGTGACAATGATGGCGCCGATGTCGAGTTCAAGGATTTCGGATTTCATCTCGTAATCGATGGCTTCGGCTTCACAGGAATCTTTACATTTGCCACAGGCAATGGGGGTCATACCGAGGCAGTGTTCGGTATCAATAACATAGGCATTTGGGACCGCTTGGGCGAATGGAATGTGGATGGCTTTCCGCCATCCGAGTCCGGAATTGAATTCGTCCGGGACATTGACCGGACAAACTTCTAAGCAATCCGCGCATGCTGTGCATTTGTCTTCGATGACATAGCGGGGCTTCTTTTCTATTTTCACCTTGAAGTTGCCGACATAGCCTTCGACTTCCCGAACCTCACTATAGGTGAGCAATTCGATGTTGGGGTGTTGCCCCACAAGGCTCATCTTTGGTGTCAGGATACAGCTGGAGCAGTCCAGAGTTGGAAAGGTTTTATCAAGTTGTGCCATGTGTCCGCCAATGCTGGGTTGTTTTTCGACGAGGTATACCTTGTATCCAGCATCGGCTATATCGAGGGCGGCTTGGATGCCTGCAATACCTGCACCAACAACAAGAACATTGGCTTTGACATCGACCTCTTTTTGTTCGAGAGGTTCGAGTTCAGCTGCGCGAGCTACAGCCATTTTAATTAGGTCTTTAGCTTTTTCGAGGGCGGCTTCTTCTTCGTGGGTGTGAACCCAAGAGCAGTGTTCACGGATGTTGGACATGTCAAAGAAGAAAGGATTAAGGCCTGCACTTACTAGAACCCGTTGGAAGGTGGGTTCGTGGAGGGTGGGACTGCAGGCTGCAACAACAACACGGTTTAATCCTTTTTCACGAGCGCGTTCTTTGATAAGATCTTGTCCGGGATCTGAGCACATATATCTGTAGTCTTCTGCCACAACAACGTTTGGAAGGGTAGCGGCATATTCCCTAAGAGTAGGTATGTCAATTACGCCTGCAATGTTTGAACCACAATGGCAGATGAAGACACCGATTTTGGGTTGTTCTTTGGGCATCCAGTTTTTCACTTCATTTTGGTTGATTGATCCATGGCTTCGTGTCCGAGTTTCATTCCCGCATCGAAGGCACGGAGGTTGAGTTCCTTATATTTGGGAAAGGCGTTGGCAATGGCTTTACGCATTGCCTCAGGGGTCACAGCTTTGCTGATGGCCGTGAAGGCACCGAGCATTACGACGTTTGTTACCAAGGGATTGTTGAGTACTTGGTGAGCCGTAGTTGCAGCGGGCACTTGATACACTTGCACACCTGGTTTAATTTTTCCCGCTTTCACCAAGTCTGAATCAATAATTGCAATGCCTCCTGCACTCAGATCTTCTTTGTATTTGTGGAAGGCGTCATTGGATAAGGCGACCAAGACATTGGGAGTTAAGACGAGGGGGTAATCCACGGGTGTGTCGGAGATGATGACTTCAGCTTTACAGGCACTTCCACGAGATTCGGGGCCATAGGAGGCTGTTTGAACGGCTTCTTTGCCATCGTGAATGGAAGCGGCTTCGCCAATGATTACGGCGGATTTGATGACGCCCTGTCCGCCTAAACCGCCAAGTCGAATTTCTATACGTGTCATTGGTTTAGCTTCACCTCTTTTGGAGTCTCTCGGCTTGTTGGTCAAGTAGGTCTGCAAACTCGGGTTTTTCGGTATCTACGAATTCTCCACAAACAATACGGGTTCTATAATCGATTTCGGCCTTCATTGGATCTGTAAAGTTGCGAATGACTGAGATTTCTCGATACTTTTTCATAACATCAAGACCGGACCCATAGCGATTATACCGATCATAAAGCGTAGGGCAGGGAGAGACAACTTCGACGAATTTGAACCCTTTCTTTTGAAGAGCTTTTTCGATGGATTTGGTAAGCCGCCGTGCATGGAGTGCGGTCCATCGAGCAACAAATACAGCTCCAGAAGCTGCTGCCACGCTTACGAGGTTGAAAGGATGTTCGATGTTACCATCCGGTGAGGTTACAGTGATTGCGCCATCGGGAGTTGTGGGACCCATTTGGCCACCAGTCATTCCATAATTGAAGTTATTGATACAAAGGACAAGCATATCGACGTTACGACGAGCGGCATGAATGAAATGATTCCCCCCAATAGCAAAAAGATCACCATCACCACTAATGACAACGGGTTTCAGGTTAGGGTTGGCTACTTTCACACCTGTTGCAAAGGCAATAGCGCGTCCATGAGTGGTGTGGTAACTATCAGCGGCAAAATACCCACTAGCGCGTCCGGTGCATCCAATTCCACTAATGACGACTAAGCGATTCATATCGAAGTTCAAACTATGGAGTGCAGTAGCAAAGGCTTGGAGAACTGTGCCAATGCCACAGGCACTACAAAAGATGTGGGGGAGCCGGTCTCGTCGAATGTAATTGAGGATGGGATGCTCTCCTAGGGTTGTGGTGCTTGTGGGTGTGGTCAATTGATACACCTCCTGATTTCTTTCATGAGGTCATCGGGTGTATGAGGGCTGCCACAGACCCTTGGGATTAGGTGAACGGGTATTTCATTGCGAATGACTCGTTCCACTTCACCAACTAATTGGCCATAATTAAGCTCCGTAACTACCACATGTTGGGCATTTGCAGCAGCTGCTTTCAGTTGATCCTTGGGGAAAGGCCAGACAGTGATTGGTCGAAAAAGTCCGATTTTCATTCCGTCATCGCGAGCATCCTTGACTGCTCGCATTGCTGTTCGTGCTTCTCCTCCGTAAGCAACCACGAGAGTCTCGGCATCGTCCGTTTCAGTGCTCTCCGCTTGGGTGATTTTGTTGGTATTCCTTCGGATTTTATCACATAGGCGAGGAACGAGGGTTAGCTGCGTTTCGTCGTCCATGACGGGATACCCGCGTTCGTCGTGGGTAAGTCCCGTTGCGTAAAAGTGGTATCCTTCTCCGAAAACTGCCATTGGAGGAATGAGGTCTTCTTCCGCTTTGAAGGGGAGATATTCCTCGGGTGGCACGGTAGGTTTTTTCCGATTTATAATTTCAATCTCGTCTTCAGGAGGAATGACGAGACGTTCGCGCATGTGTCCGATAATTTCGTCCGCGAGGACAAATGTGGGAACACGATATTGTTCTGATAAGTTGAAAGCTTGAATGGTGAGATCAAACATTTCTTGGACGGACGAAGGGATTAGAGCAATGATTTCATAATCTCCGTGACTTCCCCATTTTGCCTGCATAATGTCACTTTGACTGGCTTCGGTAGGTTGCCCGGTTGATGGACCACCGCGCATAACATTAACCAGCACCATCGGTGTTTCAGTCATCACGGCTAATCCGATGGTCTCATTCATCAGACTGATTCCTGGCCCAGAGGTTGCAGTCATGGATTTTACGCCTGAATAAGAAGCGCCAACAACGGCGGTGCAAGATGCAATTTCATCTTCCATCTGAATATAGCGTCCACCAATTCGTGGGAGCCGATAAGCCATGCGTTCGGCAATTTCGGTTGCGGGTGTAATTGGGTATCCTGCGAAAAAGCGACAGCCTGCAGCAAGGGCCCCTTCAGCCGCCGCAATGTCTCCTTGGGTGAAGATTTCCCCTGTCAAAACAGCCTTTTGCATCACTTCTCACCCTTTTTTGTTTTCTTGGGCTCTTCTTCGACATGGATGGCAAAGTCAGGACAGAGGGCCTCACAAAGTTTGCAACCTACACACTGGTCAATATTGGTAGCTTCTGGTGGGTAGTAACCTTTGGAGTTGAATTTATCAGATTTTTCAAGAACTTCTCGCGGGCAGAAGGTGTAGCAAAAGCCACAACCCTTACACCAATCCTCATTAACAACTATACGCCATTTCGTAGCGGACTCCTCCTCCGGTATAATGGGTACTCGTTCCTGCCTTGTCAACATCACACGCTCATCCCAATTTTTTCAA
>JBHLSA010000024.1:6492-15105 GCA_048882025.1 Candidatus Thorarchaeota archaeon
CGATATGAAGTGTTTATCTAGCCCCATTTGTCGGGGCGTGAACCCTTGGGCAAGTCCAAGCAGTTGCGTATAATATAGGATGGGAATCTGATAGTCTGTCCCAAAGTGTTTATTCACCTGCATCTGACCAAGATCAAATTGCAAATGGCAAAAGTTGCATACGTTCACCAGGGCGTCTACTTTTGCCTGTTTCATCGCTTCGAGTTTCTCTCGAACCATGTCAAGAGACACTTCAAGTTCCGCAGACCGTAATCCGCCACCGGCGCCACAGCACATATCTTTGAGCTTGTAATCAACCGTTGTGCCTCCAACAAGTTCGACAAGTTCATCTACAAGTGTAAAATCTTCAACAACACCCCAAGGACGGATGTCACTGGGTTTTAGAAGGTGACACCCAACGTGGATAGCAAATCGCGCATCGATGGGATTAACTACGGTTTCTTCGATAGCTTCCTTTCCAATATCGTTGTAGAGAACCTCGACCAAGTGTTTGGCGGTCACAGTACCTTTGATTTGGTGCCCAGTTCCTTTCAGAATCTTATTGATACGTTTTCGGGTTTCAAGATCCTTCAAATCATGAATGCCTGCGATAAGGGTTCCATAGCACCCATTACACAAAACAAGAATGTCTAAGCCATTTTCTTCTGCAAGAGCAATATTTCGTGCAGTGATGGAAAGCCAAGTATTTTTGTCAAAGGATTTGATAACGCCTGGTGCGGGACAACAAGAAGCGCCTTTCATTTCTACGAGTTCAATATCAAGTTTGGGAGCCACAAGACGAGTTGCGGCTTCAATTTGTGGAAGTCGGTTAGGAATCACACAGCCAAGGAAAATGCTGTACCTATGCTTTGCCATCCTTTTTACCCTCCTTGTAATTTACCAGTTTATCAAAGCCAGTTTTTTTTATGATCTGCTGTATCTCTTTCACTGCCTTGGGGTAGGAATGAACTGTAGGTGGTAAGCGAGGAAGCCCTAGATCTTCACGCATTTTACTCCATTTTTCATCATCAATGGGAACTGCATGTCCAGTTTCGATGAGTTTGTGAGAGACGCCTTGATGTTCAGGGCGCATATAGCCGGCTTTACAGGACAAGTTCCGCAAATAGAGTATAGCTTCGGTGACATCGATTTTCCGAGGACACCGCTCAGTACAAGTACCACATGTTGAACAAAGCCACAAATTAGGGTCGGAAAGTACTTCCTCCCGAAGCCCAAGAAGAGCTCTTCGGATTAGCTGGCGTGTCCTATAAGCTGTACGTCGACCAGAGGGACAGGAACCCGTGCAGGTACCGCATTGAATACAAGAACGAATTCGATCGAGCCCAGCCTTGGTCATTTCTTCGGCAAGCTCACTATCAATTTTGGATCCATCAATTATTTTGCGATCGATCACGCAGGTCAACCCCAAAGATGTGTGGCAGGAGACCTTGACATATGTAAAGGTAAAAACATTTTCCTCTTGCAGCGTTCAAATAAACCCGTCTTGCGAACAGCAGGCTTATATTTTAAGAAAAAGAGACAGTTCTTTAGAAAAATTCTACGCGGTGAACGATTATGGCGTATGGAACGTTCAATTCGTTGGAAACCGTTATTATCGGCGGCTGGTTCGTCATCATTGGTTACTTCCTCATCTTGTTCATTTACTTCCTAGCCTTTAGATACAGAGAGTCAAAGAATCCCTTTCATCTAGGATTTGGGTTGTTCTTTCTTTTCTTAGGTGCCGCCCGAGTGTTCTACTTGATCTGGGACTTTTACCAACTCATCGAAATTTGGTGGAGGCTAGCAACAGTTGTTTCGTGGGTAGCAATCTTTACTCTGTTTCTTGCTCTAACGTTTCAAATTTTGGATCGGCAATTCTGGCAAGTGGTGCTCATTTCTTCACCGCCCCTTATTGTTGCATTATTCATCTTATTTCTCCCCTCATTCTTCTGGCCACCAGCAATCGCCGGTTATTTGACCATTGGATACATTATCACCAATGTAGCCATTCTTTTTCCCTATGTCATCATTTTACCAGCGCTTTTCTTCTACATTGGTCTTCAGTTGAGAGGACAACTTCGTAGAAGTAATTTCCTTCTGGGAACAGGCTTCTTGATTTACTATGGTGGTCGCATTATACAACCATTAGTCCCAAGTCTTAGCATTATCCTTGCACCAATCTTAGTATTCGTTGCACTAGTCTTGATTGCTATGGGTGTATTGTTAGAAGAACGCGAATAGCCTTACCAATAAGCACACAGGATTACTCGATAAGGTCGAGTTTATTTAGTTTATACAAGAGCACTTCTACATCGTCTTGGGGTAATCCAATGGCTTGCGCGATTGCCTTTGATGATTTCTGGCCATCACATTCTTTGGCTACATCGTATTCCAGTTCACTGATTTGCCCTAATTTCACCATAAGTTTGGGTAGTCCACGTTTCAGTTTGGGTGGTGGTTCATCGGCTTCACCAATTAACCCGTGATTGAGTAATTGGTTGAGTTCGGGTGTGAACGAGAAAAAGACGAGTTTACCATCCCATGTCTTGAGGGTGTTTTCGTATTGTTGTGAAAATCGGTCAATAACCTTGTCCAAGGCTTGGAGAACTTGAAGGCGGTTATCTTCCTTATCAACAACAGCGGCTACGACAATATAGTCCCCAGCTGCATAAGTAATATAGAATTCACCCATCTCGACGATTCGTGCTTCACCTTTACCTTTCGATATCATGCGCGCGAATTCGCGAATAGCAGAAAAGAAGCCCGCAACCAAAGTGGAGTCCAGTTCTAGCTCTCCAAATTTTTGGTCCAGGAGACAAACACCGCTTGGGTGCATGAGGTAAACCACATGTAGCATGACAAGGGCCCCTTGTAGATGGAAATCCGTACACTATTGGGTTAGGAAAAGCTGAGTCATAAAGGTAACGCTGAATGGGTGGTGCGGGGGGAGGGATTTTCGAAGCTCGCAGTACACTGCTTTTTCGAACCCTCGAACCGCTGCCGGACAGGATGACTCATACGCCTGGTTAGATCTTGAGTTACGCCGTCAACCTGATACTACAGGCGACTCCTGCGCCTTTAACCAGGCTTGGCTGTGGGGTCTACCTTGGGGGTAGAAACCCCCGCCACCTGTTTTGGTGGCAGAGACCCTGACACCAGGGCCCCCGCACGATGTGTGCTTCAAAGAATAACTTCAGCGTGTTTTAAACGTTTGTCTCTCCAGCATTTATGTTGTGAATGAGCAGAAAGCGACGCAAACTTTGAGGTATCCTTTCATACTTTTGGGTACTAATTCGCTTGGGAAAAATTGAATACCTCAAATATTTTTAAACTTATATAGCGAGAATGTTGAAACACGAATGCATTCAATTATTTGGGTTTGTTAAAATGAGCAAAGTTCCTGATGAATTACTCTATACGAAAGAGCATGAATGGATCCGAAAAGAAAATGGGTTAGTGCGAGTCGGAATTACAGATTATGCCCAAGAAGAACTCCATGAAATTGTCATGGTTGAACTTCCGTCCCCAGGCACGACAGTGAAAGCGGGAGAAGTTTTTGGTACGGTTGATTCGGTGAAGGCGACCTCAGAGCTGTTTGCACCGATTTCAGGTGAAGTCGTAGAAACCAACGAGCGCCTTGAAGAGGCCCCTGAACTCGTTAATAATGATCCATACGGAGAAGGATGGATGATTGCGGTTCAGGCATCAAATGCTGATGAGATAAAAGCTCTGCTAAATGCGGAGGCTTATAAGAAACTCATTGCGAAATAGGGGAAAATAGTCACAAAATTTCCCATGTGGTCGGTACGAGAAATTTTTTAAGTACACGTAATTATCAAGCGAACACTCTATTTGCTTATTGGTGACTGAATGTCTATACGAGGTGGCCTACGGTCCATTGGTTCTTTCTTACGTCGACATATTCATGGTCCACGTATGGAAATTTCTAGAGCCAATGTAACTGCAGCAGTTGCTCTCCTTATTATCTGTTTCATCGCCCTTATGATTCGACTCGTCCCTATGATTGGTTTTGATGTGTTAGTACGTGCCTTTGACCCGTGGTATAACGTTCGAGAAGTTCAGTTTATTTTAGAGAATGGATTTGAAGCCTGGTTTGGATGGTATGATTGGACGACTTGGATACCCTTTGGGCGAAACATCCCGAGATCATCATATCCAGGTATTCCCTTCACTGCCGCCCTGATGTATCTACTGTTTCAGGGACTTCACATTCCCATTGACATAATGACAACTGTCGTGATCTTTCCTGCAATTATGGGTGTCTTTGGTGTTATTGCCATTTTCTTACTCGGATGTGAGGTTGGTTCAAAGGAAATTGGATTGCTAGCTGCATTCTTTATGGCTGTTATTCCCGCATATACACAGCGAACGATTGCCGGATTCTTCGACAATGAAGCTATCGGCATCTTCGCCATACTTCTTACCATGTTCTTCTTCATTCGCGCCCTTCGGAAGGGATCCGTCGCCTCGGCGGTTATGGGAGGACTCTCTTTAGGATATCTGTCAGCAAGTTGGAGTGTCTACTTGTACATGTTCCAAATTTTTGCGATTTTTGCACTAGTAATGGTGTTACTACGCCGCTATTCCCGTCGCTTGCTCATAACTTATGCGGGAGTCGTCCTCATCGGAATGCTACTCGCAATATGTGTCCCGCGTATTGGACCTGATTGGCCAACCTCGACTACAGGATTGATCCCATTAGGCGTGTTTGGTCTTTTACTATTGATTGAATTGAATCAATCTTATCGCATTACTGACATCAGTTTCCCAAGCACGCTAGGAACCCTAGCGTCTAGATTACGTCCTTACATGGCTTATATTTTCGGAGCCATGTGTGCTCTAATTGTTGTAGGATTGGGTTATCTTTTTCAATCCGGACTATTCCTCACGCTGACCGCCGCGGGAACAGGACAGGGCTTCTTGGGTGATCTAGCCGGTAAATTCTACACTGTTATTGATCCACTAATTCGCCAAAATGCGTTTCTGCTCGCCTCTGTAGGCGAACACCTCCCGGCACCCTGGGCAACATTTTGGTATAATCTAAGTTTCTTGGTATTGCTTATGCCCTTTGGGTTTTACATTGCTTTCCGCCGCGAACGCGAAACTGATATCTTGCTCATCATTTTTGCGTTTACTGCCCTATACTTTAGTGGTTCGATGATTCGATTGGCGCTTCTGCTTGCCCCTGCGGCTGCAATTCTCGGTGCCTATGGACTCTTAATGGCAATACGCCCCTTTCGTCCCATTTTCTGGCAACGTTCAATTCTCACACGACGACGGCGTCGAATTACCCCTCCCACATCACGGAGCTTTGCTTCGGTGGCATATCTTTTCATTCTTCTTCTCCTACTGGCATCAACAGTCACATCCGTTGACGCTGTTAACCAAATGGGTGGTCCTGAAATTACTCCAGGTTTTCGCAACCCCTATACAGGCGATATTCAGTATGGACCTTATACAGATTATCTTGAAACCTATGCATGGATGCAGCATAGTACTCCCTACGGATCGATCTTCCTTTCATGGTGGGACTATGGTTACTGGACTCGAACGGTAGGTGACCGGTTCACCGTGGTTGATAATGCTACGTCTAATAAGACGCAGATAGCTTGGGTCGGTCGAATGTTTATGGAAACTGATCCTGTAGAAGCGTTACGCATTTGCCGACGGTTCGGTGTAGATTATGTGTTCGTCCATTTCGGACTAGGTGACTCCGCATTCAGTGGTGATGAAGGAAAGTGGCAGTGGATGATCCGTATCGCGGGTGAGGTCTTCGGGGACCAAGTACCCTCTGAAGACTATTACTGGGACCAAAATCGTGGCTACTACATGGAGCCCTACATTGACACGATGATTTACAATATGCTTTGGATTAACGCCAGTGATATTGGTGCAGAAGGACGCCGTCCTAGATTGAACTCCACTGAAGACTACTTGCCCTTACCCAGCTATACGACAGATCCTGGAGCTACAATTTTCAGTATATTCGAACCGGTATACTTTTCACAAATCCAACTAATGAAGATCTTCAAATGCAATTACACATGGCTAGAGAGCGAAATGCAAATTGGTGCAGCTAGTGCCTTTGCAATTCATGATTCCACCACGGTGACGGCTGATTTGACTCAAGTAATTGTCGAGGTTAAGAACACGGGAAGCCACGCTTTTGAAATTGAATCCGCCGATGTTGAGTATATAGATCCGACCTCCAATTTGTCTATGTCGAACAATTTCCCCGATATTTACTTCAGTACAAATACGGGAACCCTGCGAGTGGAACCGGGAGAATCCACGATGCTTGCGATTCGTGTTCAACCATTTGTCCCAGCGGGCGATCAGGTGAACGTTACTGTTTATGCAGCGGGATATATTCCTGATTTGACGGCGAATGTGACTATTCCAGTGAGATCATCCCTTGCCTGGGAAGTAACCCCAATCCTTTCGAAATGTTGGGCTTATGATAATGGAACGATTTATGTTGAAATTGAAAATACCGGGGATGGCTATGTCGAAATCGACGAAGAAGGATTATTGGAAGATACTGAATTCTCGATTGAGAACGCCATATTAACCCGAGGCCGGCTTCTCTTCACAGGCGAACGCCTTGGAATCACTATTGATGCTGAATATTGGGATGTTTCTCTAACGGCCGGAGAAACTGTGAATGTGTTGTTACATTATCAGAGCCGTCAACCCTACTATGGAGGATTGAATTTCACGATTCCAATCACCGTACAAGCCACGCCAACTCCACCCGCAGCGCCTAGTGCAACCAATGATTCCACTGAACTCGTGGGGACGATTTTAGCTAATATTCGACTCGTTGAGTTTGATTCAGCCTATGTAACCTTATCTTCTGTTTCAGTGTTCTGTTTTGAGAGTAGTTCTCTTTTCATTGTCCGCCGATATTCCCCATAACGATCTTCTATTGAAAACCGTGCAGGATGTGCATTTACAGCCTGCCCACCACATTTTGGGCATTGTGTTTCAGCTATTGTATACGTACCACACTGGCTGCATTTTTTCAAAAGCCTTGTCAGAGGTAATCACCTTGATAGGGAGTTTAGGGAGAACTCATGATCGAGTAGATACTTGTCCTTCCCCATGACAGGTTTTAATAACATTAAAACTGGTTTCAATTGCTTTTTCCAACAGTTGTTCAGCCTGTTTATAATCCTTACCACTTACTCTGATTCGGTAACGGGGAGCACCTTCGAGGAAAACTTCGCCTCCAGAGGGCTTGACTATTTCTTGGGCAGCAAGTAAGGCTTTTCGTATACCTTCCACACCGTCTGGACCCTTGCAGGTTAATTCAATTGTGGATTCGACACTGACTTCTCGGACAATAACGTGAGCTTGGGCAAGTTCGTATAAGATTTCAGCCCATTTCTTTGGTATTCCAAGTTCGATAAGAACCTTAGGACCCTTTTCCTTAGCCTCCTCGAGGCCTTCCAGCATATCGGAATAATTCGCTTCTATTAATTTGCCTGCAACCGTATAAGCTTCTTTGGGGGTCTTTTTCATGCGTTCCGCTGCAAGAGCAAGAAGTTTTCTCCCACGCTGAGAGCGCTTCCATTCTTGGATTTTCATTCGAGCTTGTTCTTTGGTAACGCGCCGGAGTGACATATCTACTTGACGACGCTGAGGGTCAACTCGAAGTACCTTAACCACAATTTTTTGGTTCTCTCGGACAAAGTTGCGGATATTTCGCACCCAGGTAGAGGCAATCTCAGAAATGTGGATGAAACACTCTTGATTGTCAAATTCATCCATTGTGGCATAGGCACCATGAGAGGTGATTCGTTGGACAGTTGCTATGACCAGATCTCCAAAATCTGGCAGTTTTCCGCTGGCTGACTCTTTTTTTGTGCCTTCCTTTGCCATGAGAACACCCTGAATGTGTGAGTGATAAGGGTACCAGTTAACTTAATTCTTGCACAAGTTCTCCAAGGATTCGCGCTTTACCACCGCTAGGTTCAGTTAGGGGTTTTCCGCATACATCGCATACAACTTTTCGTGTTGCTGAACCAAACACGGCTTGCTCATGGTCACATTCCTTGCATTTTATTAGCAGAAAGCGAGAGCGTGGTTCAGGAATTGGCTTTTTTTGTCGAGGCAACGTGGTTTTCCTCCTTGATTATACAAATTCCATTTTTTTCAGGCGAATGCCTTCTCGTACAGTTACATGCCCGCATTCATTGCATTTCAGGCGTAACGATTGTTTCTTTGTGACCTTGGAGAATCGTTTTTGGATAGGTTTTGGTTGTGAACCATAGCCTGAGTCTTTTCGGTTATATCGACGCCGACCTTCCGAAAGAATGCGCTCTCGACCTTTCTTGTACAAACTAGCTGCATGTTCTTTGTGCGTTTTGCACCGAGCACAGTAGGTATTAATTGTCTTTGGGACTTTCACGCTGAATTTCTCCTATTGTAACAGGCTCTGCTTGATTTTTTCGAATTATGAGCCGAGCGTTTTCCGTAGGAAGTGTCGCTAGGTCATCCGCTCTGAAAGGTCCATAGGTTTTTAAATCTACTCCAACGAGCTGTGGGTGGTCTTCAAGAAAACGGATGAGCAGTAATGAAGACCCCTCGTCGGGTTCAAGGGGCGAAAAG
>JBHLSA010000025.1:0-14442 GCA_048882025.1 Candidatus Thorarchaeota archaeon
TAGAAGCCCATTTTCACACGGTTCGAATAAAGGCAGAAAAGCCATTTTTCTTTGAACACATATTCTTATTTGAGGCCCAAAGTCCAAAGTAAGCCCAGTTATTTGAAAAGACTTTAGAATCAGTCTCGATTGAAATGAGAAGGTGGTGGTTGCATGCCAGTTAACTTAACGGCTGAAGCACAAGCGGCAAAACGAGCCTACGAAGAAGCAACCGCCCTAGAAGATCGAATTGAAAAGCTTGAAAAATTCATCTCTCTGATTCCCAAACACAAATCCTCTGAGAAAATGGTAGCACATTATCGCCATCGTCTAACCGTTCTCCGACAAGAACAGGATGATCGTCGGGCACGCCGAAAGATGGCAACGGGTGGCCCAAGCTACTCTCTCGCAAAAGAAGGGGCTGGCCAAGTAGTTCTTGTAGGACTGACCAGCACTGGAAAAAGCTCACTTTTAAACCGTTTGACAGGTGCGAAAGCCAAAGTAGGAGATTATGAATTTACCACTCAACTACCTGAGCCGGGCGTTCTCAAATATGGGGGAACTGATATTCAGGTTATTGAGATGCCAGCGCTTTTTGATGGTGCGTTAGAGAGCAGTGTAGGTCGGCAAATCATGGGTGGAATTCGAAATGCAGACCTTATCATTCTAATCATTGATCTATCTAAACCCCCAACCCCTCAAGTAGAGTTTCTAATCAACATCTTAGAAAAAGCGCGCATAAAACTCAACAAAGAACCCCCGCCAATCCGATTTGCCAAAACAGGGAGTGGCGGAATTCACATCATAGGAATAACCAACTTCCAAGAAGACCCGGCACTTGTTCGCCAACTTCTTCATCGGCGGCGAATACACAACGCCTCACTTCAATTTCGCGGACCTGCCACTTTGGAAGACCTCGTGGAAGTTTTAGACAGCCGAACGCGGTATGCCCCTTCAATAATTATCGCAACCAAGGGAGACACCCCTCAAAGTTCTGAAAACTACAAGATACTCGAAGCAGAATATGGCAACTCCTTTCACATCTATCCTGTATCTGTTGCCAAGGATAAAGGAATCAAAGCCGTGATGGCGGCTATCTTCGAAGGATTAGGAGCTATACGAATTTTCACCCGTAAAAGTTCTGGTGAAATTGGCGATAAACCGCTAATACTGCCAACAGGTGCCACTGTAGAGGATCTGACCAAACGACTCCACAGCGATTTTCACAAAAACTTTCGCTATGCTATTGTGTATCGCATGAGTACAGGACAAATGCGAAAGAAAGTGGGATTCACCTTTGTCCTGGAAGACCAAGATGTTATCCAGATTTTTACTAATTAACCCCGGCTAATATCAGAAGCCTGTTAGCGCGTAAGATTAATAAGATGGCAAGATTTGCACTACCCCTAATCCCATGATGGGAGGAAAGAATCATGCCTGCTAGACCAGGAAAATGCTATCGATACATCAATCGTCCGCCCTACACCAGGAAAGAATATGTTAAGCGAATGCCCGGTAACAAAGTAGTCTTATGGCGTATGGGCAAGAAACGCGGTCGAAATTTTGAATTGACATTAAGCCTATTAGCAGAAGAAGCAGTGCAGATTCACCATTCAGCTTTGGAAGCCATGCGGGTTGCGGCAAACCGCCATCTGAATCAACAGCTCGGTCCAGATAATTACTTCTTATGGATTCGTACTTATCCCCACCAAATTCTTCGAGAAAAGAAAATGATGGCTTTTGCCGGTGCAGATCGTATTCAAGAAGGAATGCGCCGATCTTTTGGAAAACCCTTTGCTCTCGCAGCACGAGTTAAACCAGGACAACCAGTCCTAACTCTTGAAGTCAATTTTAAGGACCTTAAGGTTGCAAAGCAAGCTCTTCGACGAGCCTCTATGAAAATCCCCACACCCTGTAAAATCAATCTTGATAAAGCTCCAGAAGAACTCCGTAAGAAAATTGGTTTCTAGTGTCATTAGTATTCGACCCCAACGTGCGTCGGTGTTACAATGCACTAAGAGAGTTTACTTAATCTACAAAACATTGCCGAAACTTAGATCCTGCATAGTACCCCTTCTGATCTAAATCGTGCGAGATTTTAATGAGGCGGTTGTATTTTGCCGTTCGTTCACCCCGAGCGGGTGCACCGGTTTTTATTTGGCCACAAGAGAGAGCAACGGCTAAGTCAGCGATAAATGTGTTTTCAGTTTCTCCACTGCGGTGACTAACAATAACCGTATAGCCATTTGCCCCGGCAAGCTTAGCAGCTCTGAGAGCTTCAGTAAGGGTACCGACTTGGTTTACTTTCAACAGAAGTGAGTTAGCAGCACCTATGTCTATTCCTTTCTGCAATCGTTCACTATTCGAAACAAATAAGTCGTCACCTACAATTTGCACCGAATCGCCAATTACTTTGGTTAATTCGGCGTAACTTTCATAGTCAGTATCTTCAAACGGATCTTCTATCGAAACCGGCGGATATTCTTGGCAAAGTACTCGATAATAGTCATGTAGTTCTTCAGGTGAAAGTTCTTTATTGTCGATTGAGTAGTTGCGCTTTGCATGAAATTCGTTCGCGGCAGCATCAATAGCAAGAGCAATTTCCTTTCCCGGTTTGTAACCTTGTTCTTCAATCGCAGCCAAAATAGCATTGAGCGCTTCCCGAGTCAGCAGCATCGGTGGAGCGACCCCGCCTTCATCACCGAGGTTTTTTCCACTCACACCATATTTCTGGAGCAAAATCCTTCCCAAGGTATGATAAACCTCGACCCCGGCTTGCATAGCTTTGAGAAAATTGTCAAACCCATGGGGCATAATTAAGAATTCTTGGATTGCGAGTTGGTTTCCCGCGTGTACACCACCATTGATAATATTCATCATAGGAATTGGAAGACAATATTTATCGCGTTTCCGAAGGTATTGCCACAAATGTTCAACCCCTGTATCCGATGCTGCCTTGGCAACTGCTAGTGAAACGCCCAAAATAGTGTTGGCGCCCAATCGCCTTTTATTAGATGTCCCGTCTAATTTCCGAAGTTTTTCATCGATGACTTCTTGTTCCCGTGCATCCATTCCAAGCAGCAGTGGAGCTATCTCCGTGAGAATCGAATCCACCGCTTTTTGTACCCCGCGACCGTGAAATCGTTTGGGATCTTTATCACGTAATTCTAGCGCTTCAAAAGTCCCCGTGGAAGCACCGGAGGGCACCATTGCACGACCATAACCCTCCATAGTACAAATTTCCGCTTGCACCGTAGGATTCCCGCGGCTATCAAGAATTTCCATCGCTTTGATTTCTCTGATTTCATAAGGGTTAACCACTTGATTTACCTCCATTGGTAGACAATTTGCAGGTATTTAATAACCACGATGCAAATAAGTAATAACTTTAAAATC
The DNA here is from genome assembly GCA_048882025.1 of Candidatus Thorarchaeota archaeon. GTDB lineage: Archaea > Asgardarchaeota > Hermodarchaeia > Hermodarchaeales > Hermodarchaeaceae > Hermodarchaeum. Next base: position 3,376 of record JBHLSA010000025.1, read on the forward strand.
ATTCTAACAAAGTAGACCTTAGGAAAATTCAATGTCAGCTCGAGTGCCCCGGAAACGGTTAGAGATTCTTTTAAGCCAGTTACAAGGCTTTTCAGATCCAAGCCCGAAAAAGGAGCAATATGAAATTTCTGATTCTGTTGCAGCGACGATGTTGTTTACGGCAGCAACACACGGTGATATCGAAGATAAACGTGTATTTGATTTAGGTTGTGGCCCCGGTAGATTAGCCATCGGTGCGGCTTTACTGGGCGCGGTATCTGTAACAGGTTTCGACATAGATTCGAAAGTATTAAATGTTGCAGAACAAAACGCAATTAAACTTGGTGTAAATGAACGCATTGAGTTCGTCGCACAAGCTATTGAGACAATTGTGGCGAAGGCGGATACAGTGTTAATGAACGCTCCGTTCGGAGTTCAACAGGTTCATGCTGATCAACCCTTTCTCCAAAAAGCCTTAGAAACAGGAGATGTGGTATACTCGCTACATAAAGCCTCATCGGGAGGACGAAAATTCATTGCCCGTTTTGTCTCAGAATTTGGAGGGCGAATCTCATTTGTCCAGGAACTGCCAATGGCGCTTCCTGCCACCATGAAGTTTCATGAGAAGAAAAGACATATCATAAAGGTTGATTTCTATCGGATAGAAAAGCAGGATGTATCAAAATGAGTAATCAACGCATAAAAAATGGAGATTCTGTTTTGCCTGGTGAGAGACTAGGTGTTATTGAAGAATTCTTACCTGGCGAAGGAACGTTCCAAGATGAAGATGATGTAATCTATGCAAACATAACAGGCATTGTTCAAATTGATATGAAAGAACGAAAAATCAGTGTTGAGGCCACTACTCGAACTCCAGTCTACCCTACACGAAATGACGTTGTGTTGGGAGAAATCCAACATGTGACAAAGAAATCAGCAATTGTCAACATATTTCAAATTAATGACACAGTTTGCCCGGTTACCTTCTCAGGATATCTGTTCATCAAAAATGCCGCGGGTGGCTATATAGAGCAAATGCGTGATATTTTTGCTCCTGGTGATATTATAATTGCCCGTGTACAACAGCAAGCAGATGGTTTAGCGCGCCTATCAACAGTGGGTTCACGGTTTGGCGTAATTAAAGCAACTTGTAGCAGATGCGGGGAGTCGCTTCATCTACAAGGAACCCGATTAGAATGCTCTGAGTGTAATAACATCGAAAGACGTAAGCTGTCAAAGATATATGGTAAAGCATCTCATTCCGAAGACCAAGAAAAAGAACTACCGGTTTCAGAACCGCCTTTAGACGAATAGGGGGTTTAATGGAGATTGGCTCGGTGGACCAAAAAGAGCCTAACATTTCGATTGAGTGATGCAGACACTCAAGTTGCGTTTATCGATCAATTGAAACGCAAACTCAAACTTGACTTTCATATTAAAGCCGATCAACGAGGAATTACGGTGACTCTTCGCGGTGAACCGGTACAAGTTCGACTTGCCGCAAGTCAGGCGCAAACAATCTTTCGAGATTATCGGGATGGTTCTTCCTCCTGAAGGTTTTCTCATCAAAGCAACACTTTAAAAGCGGAGTTGTGTACGGTCTGCCTGCTCTACAAAGGAAGTACACGAGGATTTGATGATTATGAATTTAAAGATTTTAAAGAATACTGCTCGAGAATTGGAGCTAGAGATTGAGGGAGAAGGGCATACATTATGTAATCCGCTTCGTGAAATCCTCTTTGAAGATAAGCATCTCACTTTTGCTGGCTATTCAGTCCCACACCCCTTAACTCGCAGTGCTCGATTTATAATCCGAACAGATGGAAAGATGAACGCCATCAATGTGTTCAAAAATGCTGCACAAAAACTCATTGAGCGAACTGAATCACTTCGGACGGAATTCAAAAGAGCACTCAAAGCCGCGTGACCGGCGTGTCAAAGCGCATGGATCTTACAAACCTTCTTGAAAATAAGGGAATCCACTCCATCCAGGGAGCCATGCGATACAAAGACTTAGCAAAGCTAGGTGATCCACTTACCAATTTGATTTTTTCACTAGCTTATTCACAGTATACTAGCCAATTTGGAGGAGAAAAAGTATCGGGCAAAATTCTTGCCGCGGCTCTCCGATTTGCTGAATTACGCCATTTTGCCCCTCCACGACTTGATGCGCACGGATTAGGTGATTGCGTTGAAGCAATGATTGCATATGGTTGGCTACGTAATTTCTTCACTATACCTGAAGCCGCACAACTTCTTGAAGAACAATTCCTAAAATTAGAACTTGAAATAAAACAATCCAAAGCAGAACGTGCAGATACCATCGCGATGGCAGTATCTGTTCTTTTATTGTATATTTTTGAAAAAGAACAAGAGCAGAAATGAATGTAAAGCCAATACATTCTTATGTGCTTTTTTGTATCTTTCCTAACCCTTTGACTCCGGGAGATATGACTAAATGGAATTTTGTCCTGAGTGTTCAAGTATGTTGAGCCCCCAAAAAGAAGGCAAAAAGAAGATGTTAGTTTGTCAAAGCTGCGGTTACACGAAGCGATTAACTTCAAAAACCCAGGAAAAATACCGCCTAGGAGAAACAATAGAACACATCCCCGAGAAAGAGGAAACAGTTGTCATTGATAAGGAATTATTAAACCAGCAAACCATGCCCACCGTTCGAGCAGTTTGCCCTAAATGTAATAATAAAGAAGCATACTATTGGCAAGTCCAGACACGTTCCGGTGATGAAGCAATGACCACCTTTTATCGCTGTACGCAATGTGGTCAAACCTGGCGTGAATACTAACCCTGTTGAAATGCCTTCTTTTCTCCCCACCATAACTGCGGAAGAAAACGTGACTTTTTAAGAATTAGCCACAGAACATGCCTAAGCAAGACTGGAGAAGTGAGAGCCGCCATGATTATTCTTCCTTGACGGTCAATATCGCCCCTGCTTTCGATAAGTTGACGGGCTTGGCTAGAATGTAATTTTATGAATAGTTGGTCTAGTTCATGATTTTCCAGAGTATTGACAAACCGCCGAAGAATTGCCATAAGTTGAAGCTGCCTTCCCCATTGTTGTTTCCATCTCCGTTCATAACGAAGAAGCTCCCTGTGCTTATAGTCTCCATCTTTGAGGGCGCGATAAATACTCTCTGCAGCTAAAATGGCACAAGCACCTCCGGCAACTACGCCTCCACCCGTAGTGGCCTTAGTTTGCCCTGCAGCGTCTCCAACATTGACCCACCGTTGTGTTACGGTTTTTGCTGAGGGCCCTCCTGTGTAGACAACTCCTCCAAAGCGCTTTACAATTTTTGCACCAGAGAGCAAGGAGCAATGTTTGAGAAAGTGGTCCAGTGCAGGGCGTGCTTGCCGATGCGCGGTTGCTAGACCGATTCTGGCATGTTGTTCATCCAATGGAATTACCCACGAAAAGAAACTCTTAGCAATCTTAGCATCAAAAAACAAATGAACTGTATCCTGTAAGAGTGAAACATTAGCCACTTCGTATTGTAACGCCGGTAACATGTATGCAGATTTTGGACGAGGAAGACCATGCTGACACATCAATTGCGCCCGTATACCTTCAGCATTTACGATAAATCGCGTCTGAATTTCTTGTTTTGATCCTCGTTTGAGTACGGTTAAGCGAATGCCATTTTGGTCTCGTTGCGTTCGAAGAACCCGAGTCTCGAGTTGTAAAATTGTACCTGCAGCTTCCGCCTCTCTAACAATTTGCTGATCAAGTCGATCACGATGCAAGACATATGCATGAGGTTCACCTTTATCTATAGCTAATTGAGTCCCTGAAGGGGCATGGAAGATTGAACGACGAACCCGTTGCAAAATGACGTCGGAACGAGGATACACCCCATTTTCGTGTAACCCATTAATCCCGATGAGTCCCGCACAATGAACCGGTTGCCCCACTTCACGGTGTTCTTCTAAAAGCAGAACTGAAAGTCCCTTCCTTGCGAGTTGTCTTGCAGCAAGACCACCAACGGGTCCCGCACCAATAACAACAACGTCTGCATCCACTAGTATCACAAACCAGCTCTATTCTAGATATTGAAGGATAGCTGACAGGGTTCTTATTTTTATAACATTTTCAGTTGAGAACAAATCTAATGGGTCAAACAGGATTGGTATTAATCCTGCATTCTGAGCACCTCGAACATCCATTACTGGGCTATCTCCCACATGCATTGCTTTTGCAGGATCATTTGTTCCGATTTCTCGAAGGGCAATATCAAAAATCTCTTTCTGTGGTTTCCGGACACCAACCTCAGCTGAAAGAATGATGGCATCAAAATAGTGTACAATACCGCTCTCTTCTAAGGATGTGCGTCTTTTGGCGACTAATCGTTTTTCAATATTTGATATAAGCCCGATTTTGATTTGCTTTGCCTTGATTTTTTTCAGGATTTCAGGAACGTCAGGATAGAGAGTAAACATACTTCCCTGTTCTCTGGCAAGAAACTCTGCATTGATGGTTTCCATCGTGTTTTCACCATCAATTCCCATTGCAGTTAAGACATGGCAATTTAGTGTATGAATCTCAGCTTCGGATAATTCTAAAAAGGGTTTATTTAGTTTTTCAAATTCATGGGTTTGTTTTCGTATTCCTTGTTGAATGCGGGGATCATCCGGTGTAATCTTAGTTCCTAATCTTTTGGCGATTTTTGCCCAAATTTCGGAATTCGATGGATAATAATCAAATAATGTTCCGCCATGGTCGAAAAACACCGTGGTAATTTTTTTGGCCAGCGCCTCCACAGCTCCTATCTGTACGGTATTAAATGAACCCGCAGATATTTCAATACATGATAATTAACTACATGAACCCCCCCTGATTACTACAAGGCCTTCACCGAGTGCCAATGAATATCTTCATTAGAAGGGGGGATTTCTTGATAAACTACTTAAGGGATTTTACAGTGGGTTGCGATGAGATGGAGAATTTGAATCCGCAGAAACCCCAACAGGAAGAATTCGAGTACAAACAGGTTTTGGTAATCCGTATGGATTTGAAGATGAGCCGAGGAAAGATAGCTGTGCAAGCATCTCATGCGGCAGTATCCGCAGCCGAAGAAGCCCGAAAACATTCTCCGACAACTTGGCGGAAATGGCTCTGGGAGGGACAGAAGAAAGTAGTACTGAAAGGGGGTACGGAATCAGATTTGTTACACCTTCGTGAAAAAGCCGAACGAGCAGGATTGCCAATTTATCTTGTTCGTGATCGTGGTCTAACCGAGCTGCCATTCGGAACAATTACAGCCCTTGGAATTGGCCCAGCGAGGACTGATGCGGTTGATAAAATTACAGGCAATTTACCCCTACTTTGATGAGTGCGGTGAGCTGGGTGCGTGCAGAGGAATATGACACAAAAATTGGGTTGGAAACCTTTACAACGAAGTCTCTGGGAATCGGTGGACGACTACGACAAAGCCCCGAGGATTTCATTGTTCAAGAAATTGGGTTGGATGGTTCAATTGCCCCATTGACACCGACTGAGCAAACCTATACTGATCAGCCCGGCAAGTTTCTCGCATTTTTCTTAGTTAAGAGAAATTTGGATACAATCCAAGCAATTCGTGTACTTAGTAAAACAGTTGGTGTTAGTTACAAACGCTTTTCCTATGCGGGAATGAAAGATCGTCGAGCAATTACTTCCCAACGCGTTTCATTCTATCGAGGAACCCGCCAAGACCTTATAGGTCGAGAAATACCAAAAATTCAGCTCCTCCATCCCCATCGCGTAGCGAAACCCACGGTACCTGGAGCCCTTCAGGGAAATCGATTTACAATAACAGTTCGTGAAGTGAACCTTCCGAAGAAAGAAGTTCAACACCGCTTAACATCAATTAGAAATGACCATAAGGCGGTAGGAGGATTCCTGAATTATTATGGGCCACAGCGATTTGGTATAATGCAACCCACTACGCATTTGGTGGGAAGAGAACTGATTCGGGGAAATTTTGAAGAGGCTGTGAAAATTCTTCTCCAAGGCGAAGCCCCAACTTATAATGAAGAAGAGGACCTCGCAGAAGAAACGGATGATGCGCGTTCTCAACATTCGCGATTTGGTGCACCATATCAAACATATGAGCGCGCAATTACTCATTATTTGAATAAGCATCCTGAGGATTTTACAGGATGTTTAAAGGTCATTCCAAAAGATCTTGCACGCCTATACATTCATGCGTATCAATCATTCATTTTTAATCGAGTGATTAGTAAACGGGCTAGTCTGGGAATTTCACTCCAACAACCTCAAGTTGGTGATTACATTATGCCTATTTCTGGAGAGATACATGCTGTTCGCAGTATTACAAAGGAGAATCTTACCACGGCAGAAACGGCGGTTAAAACGGGTACACAAAAATTGGTAATTCCCATCATTGGATATGATTTTGAAACTGTAGAATTTGCAGGAGTTCCTGGCGACATTATAACTTCAGTTTTGGAAGAAGAAAATGTCGCTCCAGAATTCTTTCGAATAAAGGATTTCCCTGTGTTAAGTTCACGTGGAACATTCCGGCCACTTCTTGTTGATGCTAAGAACCTCGAAGCCCAAGTGTTTGAGGAGAAGGATGACACTCCAGTCACGATACGCTTTGATCTTGCTAAAGGTAGCTATGCTTCTGTCATTCTACGAGAAATCATTAAACCCGACTATCCCACTCAGCTGTAATATAAGTAAAATCAGCTTAATCAAAAATAAGGCGAATTCTTTCCCCTGTCATCTCATAAATCGTTTTCACAAGCTGTTCAAGTGAAAATGGAATCCTATCCTGTTCCCGTTCGCTTATCCGCACAATACGTTCAAAGCTATTATCCGGAAGCCAGATGGTGTTTACTCCGAGAATCCGAACAGGTCGAATAAGATCCCTAAGAATATGTTGTGGATTTCGGCTTTCTTCCACAAACCGAATCTTAGCTTTGAGCTTTTCCTCTAGTTGTCGGAGAATATGCCGATTTGCCCCCAGAACGCGACGAACATCCCCTTTACCCACCAAAACAATAATCACCCCATTAGCTTCAAAAACCCGCTTAAACGTCATTTCTTTAATGGAAGGAGTTTTGTCTTCAAGCGCAACGAGTGCACGAGCGACTTTAACATCTAAGTCACTGATTTCACCTTGTTTGATTTTCGCTTGACAATTGCCACAAATGAGTGGATAGTTCTTCAGACAAATTGTGCAAAGGGGCGATTTCACGATTAAACCTTCTAATTCTCGTTGTATTCTTGAAAGGACGAGTGAATGTTGTGGATTGGGCTATGTTGTAAGATTAAAAAAACATTCCCTTCTTACTGGTGGAAATGGTTCCTTGTCATTAGTGTGTGATTTACTTTACACAAGAACAACCCTCAAAAAGGTTTGTTCCCACTCGAAAATCATCTGTATTATAGGTGTGTCTCAAATTGGAACTTGTTGATAGAGTTGTTCGATTAACCGAACGGCAACTTGAGATTCTCCGGAGACTGTATCAGTCTAGCCTACCCATGTCTGTTCAGACCGTCACGCGGACGCAGTCTCAGTTGGCGAAGGAATTGAAAATCACTCGGCAAGCCTTAAGCAACCACCTACGTAAGCTTCGAGCGCTCAAGCTTATCCGAACCGGTCGTGGATTTATTGATTTATCCCCGGATTCACTACAGCTATTGGGGAAATCTCGGGATGAAGCATTGGTCTTCTTGAAAGTGGAACCTCGACACCGTGTGCAGGTGTATGAACAGATAACCCGGCTGAACCCACTGCGCCTTCACCGAGTTACTGGTTCCGTTGACATGGTGGTGGCAGTCAGTGGCACTGAGTTAGCAGAATTTCTTTCCAAGGTTGCTGATATCGATGGAGTCACTGAAACTTCAACTCATACTGTCCTGACTACATGGACCCCTGAAGCAACGTAGAATGGAGGAATATGGATGCGGCTTTTTGAATATGAAGCAAAAGAGGCGTTTCGCCAAGCTGGTTTACCACTACCACCGGCAGGACTTGCGACGAGCCCCCAAGAAGCAGCAGAAATCACCAAGAAATTATCAGGTCCTGTTGTAATCAAGGCGCAAATTCTTGCAGGAGGTCGTGGAAAAGCAGGAGGGATCAAATTTGCTGCAACACCCAAAGAAGCAGAGAGTCTAACAGCGGAACTGCTGAAGATGACGATTCATGGTCATCCTGTGAATCAGGTTTTAGTTGAAAAACGTCTTGATATCCAACAAGAAATCTATCTGGGCATCACCATAGATCGTGCACAGCGCAAGCCAGTAGTAATCTGTAGCGCAATGGGAGGCGTAGATATCGAGCAGGTCGCTGAAGAGCACCCGGATAAAATTGCGCGATTTTGGGCGGACCCCATTTTGGGACTCCATGATTTTGAAGCACGTAACATCGCGAAGCATGCGGGATTTGAGGGACGCGCAATGATTAAAGTGGCAGGACTATTAATCCAGCTTTGGCAAGTCTACACCAAGAATGATGCCGAACTCACTGAAATCAACCCACTTATTGTCACCACAGATGGCGAATATATCGCAGCAGATGCACGGCTAAATGTGGATGATAATTCTATATTCCGCCATAAGGCCCTAGCGGAACGAGTTAGTGCAGGAATTTCTGAACAAACGGAACTCGAACAACGAGCTCAACAATTGGGCATGACCTACGTAGGCTTAGAAGGTACCATTGGGATAATTGGAAATGGTGCAGGTCTTGTCATGGCAACCATGGATGCCGTCAAATATTATGGAGGTGCTCCCGCCAACTTTCTTGATGTTGGCGGTGGTGCCACTGCAGACCGGATGAGCCAAGCATTGGACATCGTGTTGTCACATCCAGATGTGAACGCAGTTTTCATAAACATCCTTGGCGGTATCACACGCTGCGATGAAATGGCTCAAGGAATTGTTGAGGCACAGAAGAAAATGCGACGTCAAAGACCGATTGTAATTCGGATGATTGGTACTCGAGAAAAAGAGGGAGCCGAGATTTTGAAAGCAGCAAATATTCCATTTCTAAATTCGATGGATGCGGCTGCCCAGAAGGTTGTAGAAAAGGCACAGCAGGAGGCATAATGATGACTATACTAATCGACAAATCTACTAGGGTGCTTGTTCAAGGAATTACTGGTCGTGAAGGGCATTTTCACGCTAAGGCAATGCTGGAGTATGGCACTGCAGTTGTGGCTGGAACCACACCAGGGAAAGGGGGGGAAGAAGTTGAGGGAATTCCGGTATTTGATAGCGTCGTCGAAGCGAAGGAACGTTTCCCTGAGATTAATGCGTCCATTATTTTTGTACCAGCACGATTTGCAGCTGATGCAGCCTTTGAAGCGCTTCATTCAGGTATAAAAGTGGTCAGTGTGATTACAGAACATATTCCAGTTCACGATGAGATGCGTTTTATTGATCTTGCTCGCAGACAAGCCAGTTATGTGATTGGACCGAATACACCCGGCATAATCACTCCCGGAGAATGTAAACTTGGAATTATGCCGGCCCATGTCTTTATGCCAGGTCGAATTGGGCTTATCTCTCGGAGTGGAACTCTCACTTACGAAGTAGCGGCGAGTTTGACTAGTGCGGGTTTTGGCCAATCCACGGCGATAGGGCTAGGCGGAGATCCCATTGTGGGAATGTCCTTTGTGGACGCACTCAAACTCTTTGAGGAAGATGAAGGAACTGATGCAATGGTGATCATTGGTGAAATTGGCGGAAGCGCAGAAGAAGAAGCCGCGGCGTACATCAAGGACCACATCCACAAACCGGTAATTGCCTACATCGCGGGACGTACAGCACCCAAAGGAAAACGTATGGGTCATGCCGGTGCGATTGTTAGTGGAAAAACAGGTACCGCGGATGGAAAAATCAAAGCTCTACGAAAGGCAGGCGCTATAGTCATTGACCGTCCCATCGATGTTGATGAAGCCTTGCAGAAAATTCTCTAATCATCACGATATTCTTATAAGGCACCGATGGAATGCGCACCCGCATTAGGTGAATAAGAATGCCTGTTGCAGATCCAGAAAAACGTCGAATTGCATTACGCCATCTCTTATACGTCACCATTTGTCGTGATTGTGGTGCGAAGAATCCCTTTAAGGCAACAAAGTGTCGTCGGTGCCGACGCAAGAATCTGCGACCGAAACGGCGTGAACTAACGAAGTAACCGTAACCCGTATTGGGCCGGTAGTCTAGTGGTATGACGCCGCTCTCACTGCATCTAGCCCCAATGGACTGGATACGAGGAAACGGCGGAGGTCGCGTGTTCAATTCACGCCCGGCCCACCAATCCTCAACCATTAAAGGGGTTCTGCCAGTTACGTTACCAGAGCATCACAATGCTTTTAAGCGGGCATTCTGCCTCGTAGCAAACTGCCAAGGTGATCAATTATGCCTCAAGAAATCCAAAGTGAAGAAGAATTCCTAGCGATCGTGCCACGGGCAAGTGAATGCCGTGTTAAACGCCTTCGAGATGGCGTGAAATTAAAGCTTCGCACCGCGGGATATTTGTATACATTCAAGACTGATCCAGGCACCGCTGAACGTCTTTTGGCAGCTTTAAAAATTCCAGTTATTGATGTGTAATCATTAGGAATCCGGCTGTTTTTCATCAGGGAATAAAAGGCAGTATCCAACGAATAAGAAAGCCAATAAATAGCCCCAACAATCCTAGCCCCACGGGGAAAGGTAGCCCCGCCATTATACCACGCTTTTCAAGTAGTTTCAAGGTGATTAGAAATCCTGCAATGACACCGACTACGGTTAGAAGCACGGGTAGGAGACCAAAATTTACAAGAGCCAATACCGTCATCATACCATAGAACGCAACATCACCCAAACCGATGTCCCATTCAGCGGTGGATACCGCAAGACCTGCAAGTTTATCGGGCTCGTCTTCGGTAAGTTCAACGATTTTCCGAATCGGACCCTTTTTCACGGAGAAATAGTCGTAGATAGCTAATCCAATTAGAAGAAGCACACTGGTCCAAACTGGAAGCACCACCCCCAGAAATGCACCCACGGCGGCACCAAAAAGGAGTAACCCACCGTTCTTGAACCGATTATTAGAATCAACCATCATAAATGCC
>JBHLSA010000026.1:0-13538 GCA_048882025.1 Candidatus Thorarchaeota archaeon
GGCTACCCTTCGTTGGCGCCTTAATCATTGCGCTACTGGGTAGCCACAAGGGGATTAGTTGAATCCATTCTAAGAGACCAATAGCCATCTTTTTTTAACCTCCATTATGGGGGAACAAAGGGAAGAAAGTTTAGCGCGCCAAAGAGCGGATTTAGTACTATTGCAGGCCAGATACCAATGAATATGATTAGTGCAGCCAAGAGTAACATGGGAATGCGCATAAGTAAAGGACTGTCAGTGACGTTTTCAAGGTCTGGAGGAGTAGTACCGAAGAAAACGCGTTTAACAAACCAAAGGATGTAAGCAGCTGTCAAGGCGGTGGAAGCGACAACAAACATCACTAAGAGGACGGTATAGCCTAAGGCTCCACCTGCAAAGATAATCCATTCAGAAGCAAATCCAGCTAGTGGTGGAGTCCCTGCAATACTGAGCCCTGCAATCAAGGCAATAACGGCGGTATATGGCATCTTCCGTCCAAGCCCACCAAGGCTGTTGATATCCCGTCCCCGCTGGTGTCCAACCTGGTAAATTAATACACCTGCGACCATAAACAAGAGTCCTTTGCCTAAGGCGTGGGTAAAGATATGGAAAGTAGCACCGATGACACCAAGGAAGATGGCGGTTCCTAGACCAAAGAAGATGTAGCCCATTTGTGAAACCGAGGAATATGCAAACAAGCGTTTAGTATCCTTTTGGACCAAGGCCATAATACCACCATACAGCATGGTGATAAGTCCAAAGATCATTAGAACAATGGTGAAGCTTCCATATGCGGGGAGCATGAACGTCATAAGAATTCGAACCATTGCATAAGCAGCGGTTTCAATCATCACACCAGACAAGATCACGCTGATGGGAGTAGGAGCTTCAGCATGGGCATCTGGGAGCCAAGTGTGTAGGGGAAAGATTGCCATTTTTACTGCAAATCCAATGGTGAATAAAATCACAAGGAGTTTGGTGATTTCAAATGCAACCAACTGAGTGGGAGTAGCTAATGTCCAAATCCATGATAAGTCAAGTACAGGTGTTGAACCTGTAAATGCATACATATTGAGGGTATCTATGCCACCAAGGTTTGACATAGCCCACATCCCAGCAATACCTACAATGATAAGAACAGCGCCAACATGAGTGAAGATGAAATATTTGAGGGCAATATTAGTGGATTGGGGTTTGGTGCCCCATTCAGCGATAAGGAAGTAGCTGGGAATGAGCATCAGTTCCCACAGGATGTAGAACTGGAATAGGTTTGTAGCAAGAACCACGCCTAGAATCCCTGCGTTATAGATGAGGAGTAGGGCAAAATACCGCCCTCGCCCATGTTCTTTATTCATGTAGACAAGGGAGTAACAGGTTGCTGCTGTTGTTAAGATAAGAATGATTCCTGCAACTGTAATGCTCAAGCCATCAAGAAGCCATCCAAAGAGGAAAGGTCCCCAATAGAATGCTTCAAAATACACACCATAAATGATGACCTCCCACCAAGCCAAGCCAAAGGTGACAAGGCTAGCAAGCATGACTAGTAATGCGAAAACACCAGCGAAGCGTCCATTACGTCGGCCAACAAGCCAAGCGATAGGAGCGCCAATCAACATGAGCAATATGGTGAATGTGAGATAATTAAAGAGTGCCATTATTTGTCACCTCAGGGTAGGAAGGGTATGGGGATCATTAGAATTCCACCTAGAAACTGAAACAGAATTAGGAGGAGAATAAGGGTTAGTGCACCGATGAGCAGTAGAATCATGTTCCAACTGTGCACACCAGTTTGAATTCGACGGAACCAACGACTCAAAGCGGTTGAGGTATCTGCGACGGCATAGTTGAATTTATCAATGCCTTTAATTTCGACCGTGTTGAACATGCCCCGAGAGATTCGGAGTCCGCCACTGACGAATATCTTGTACATGGCGGCGTTCCAGTACCACCGGTTATAGAAGAAAGTGTATATCTTTCCAAGAACTCCTCTGCCTACAAAGTCGGGATTCCAGCTTCGTCGTATATAGAACATGTAGCCAAGCACTCCACCGATTAGAAGTACACCTAGGGTAATGAAGAATGTGGGTGAAAGGAAGACTTCTTGGAAGAAGTGAATGTACATGGTAATGAGATCATAAAGGTGAGGAGCTTGGGGGATGGTGGGAAATTGGCCATCCCAGTATTGGTAGAAGAATGTCTTCAAGATAGGCTCGAGTAAACCAACTACGAAACTAGCAATTGCTAAGATGATAAGGGGAATGATCATGACCCAAGGTGCTTCATGTACGGCTTTGCCTTCGGCTTCAAGCGTTTTCACGTTTTTACTAGGTTCGCCATGGAAGGTCATACCAATCATTCGGAGAGAATAAAAGAAGGTCATAATACCTGTCAAAGCTCCAAAGAATAGGAATAGTAAGCCCCATGGGTTCGCAAAAAGGGTGCCAAGCTCCCAAGCAGCAGCAAAGATAGTTTCTTTGCTCCAAAAGCCTCCAAATGGTGGTACCCCACTGAGGGCTAGAGCGCCAATGACCATAACTGCATAGGTTATAGGCATAAGTTTACGGATGCCTCCCATGTCGTTCATGTATTTGCTATGAACAGCGTGGAGAACTGCACCAGCAGAAAGGAAGAGCAGTGCTTTGAATACTGCATGGTTAGCTAAGTGATAAACACCGGCAGTATAGCCAAGAGCACCTTCAGCGGCAATGGCAAAAATACCAATTGCCATGAACATGTAACCGAGTTGACTAATTGTGCTAAAGGCTAGAACCTTTTTGAGTTCATTTGCCACAAGCGCCATTGTAGCAGCTAAAAAGGCTGTGAAAGTGCCGATAACGGCAATTACAAGGAAGAAGTTCATAAGAACTAGTTGGACAATTCCAACGGCCGCAGCAACATAGGTACCTACAGCATAATACCCTTCAACAAGTATTGGTGCCATCCGTGCAACTAGATACACACCAGCTTTTACCATGGCAGCTGCATGGATAAGGGCGGACACCGTTGTGGGACCTGCCATAGCTTCAGGAAGCCAGAATTGAAGGGGAAATTGAGCGCTTTTTCCGATCGGTCCCAGGAAAAAGAGTAAGAAAACTGCAAACATAAGAACGCCATTGAGTACTAGAGCCATGTTCCCTAGCCAAGTGAAGTCGGAAAGGAGTACTTGGTAGTTGAAGGTAGGGTTACCAGCAGATACGGTGAAGAAGAAGATAAAGACGATGGAGATTAGAAGACCTACATCACCAACTCGTGTGACAACGAAGGCTTTCATTCCGCTATGGGAGTTGAGTTCGCCTTCGGTTACATCTCCTAGCTGATCATCATGAACCATGTTAGTTCTGTTATACCAGAATCCAATTAGAGCATAGGAACAGAGCCCAACAATTTCCCATCCAATGAAGGTTTGAAGAAGGTTATTTGCCATTACGAGTAAGACCATACCTCCAATGAAGAGTTGCATGAAGAACCAGTAACGGGTAAGCGATGTGTCACCATGCATGTAACCTAGACTGTAGACTAAGATCAGAAAACTAACACCAGTAGCGACACAAGCCATGAAAACCGATAAGGGGTCGATGAGCATACCCCACTCGATTGTGAGAAAACTAGGAATCTCTATCCAAGGCATAGTGATTTCGAGCCACTGTGTACCGAGCCATGCAGCGCCTGACCATATCCATGGAACCATGGAGAACGCCATGATCATGCCAAGAGCGCCAAAAATAACGGCCATGTAGTCACGAAGTTTTGGATGGATTTTTGCAAAGATCGGTGTGAGGAGTGCCCCAATCATGGGGAAACCCCAGCAAAGCCAAGCAGCGTATGGTAGCATTTTTCTCTTTCACCCCGAGGTTAATGGCGAAGTTTGTTTAGTTTTCGGACATCAAGGGTTCCGAATTTATTGTAAGCACGAATGATGAACGCTAACCCAATTGCAATCACACCACCACCAATACAAATGCTGATGATGACGATTGCTTGGGCCATCAGATCAATGTAGAAGCCCGACCAAGCGGTTGCGAATGCGATGAAGTTCAAATGGGCTCCATCGAGTAATAATTCTAAAGCAATAATGAATTTGATCATGTTACGTTTGGTTGCCATTCCATAGATGCCAACCGCGTAGAGGAAAACTGCAACAGCGAGAAATACAGTAAGTGGAATTCCTAATAAATCAAGATATGACATTTTCCTTTACTCCCCCTGATTTTCTGATGGTTGTTGACCAGTTTCATGGAAGAACACCGAGGCGGCTAGAGCAGCAACAAAAAGGAAGACTCCTTGTAATACCATGTCAATGCCTCGATAATGCCAGAGCATATCACTCAAACTATGAACCATTTCATAAACAACCGCAGGTTGTACAAACCGCATCGCGTATATGGCGGCATCCACTACGACAGCAGGATCTAGGAAAACTCCTGCAGCTGTGATGATCACATAACCGATTGTTAGCCCAAATAGTAATGTGAGGATAAAACCAACAACTTTGATTCTCATTAGACCTCCTCCTCTTCAATCTCACCAGTTCCACGCCGGCTTGTAAGAGAAACTGCTGCGATCAATAGTATTGACACCGCGCCCGCATATACTGCCAACTGGAAGAAGGCGACCCAAGGTGCAAAAAGTGCCAAATAGATTAATGCTAAGGTGATAGCCGAGCCTGCGAGGTATAGCGCAGCATGCAGCAGGTCTTTATCTTCTATTGCAAGGATGGCAAAAATAACCACCAGAAGGAGGAGACCATAAATAGAAAACACGGCTAACCCGGGAATAAGCATAAGCAAGAACAGAACAATGGCCACTGCTATTAAAGCGAGTAAGCCAACGAAGATGGTACGCGATAATGACATCGTTAGAATCTCCGTCAGGGTGACTGGAGTAGTTAGGCACGCTTTTTGCTGTGTTCTGCTTAAAAGTGTGACTACACATTTGACTTTTTTACTAGCTGATAGAAAAGTTGGATTTTTGGGGATGGATTTTGAAAAGTTAAATACCAAGGAAACGCCCAACCAACAAGAATCACTATTGCGCAGGGAGGATTGCCAACCATTTTACTTCCACCAATAATCTCAGTCTTGGGGTACAAGGATTCGGGAAAAACGACTGTTATTACTAACATAATCAATCACCTCTCACACCAAAAGAAGCGTATTCTAAGTGCGAAACATGTAGGTGAACCTGCCTTTACATTGGACAGCCCTGGTACAGACTCATACCGGCATATTGAATCAGGTGCCTTAGCAACAGTTCTACACAGCGAAACTACAACGACCCTCCTTCTCAAGAATCCACCTTCAACTCTTCAGGCATTAATCCATTTAGGAGTGAGTGCGGTTCCTGTTGATGTTGTTGTACTTGAGGGATTCCGATTTTGGACCCAAAAACACCCTCAGATTGCAAAAATTATATGCATCCGAAGTCAGGAAGAAATTACAGAATTCACTAATAAAACAATAGCACCAATCATTGGTCAATGTACGCTCAATCCTAAACTAGAATCGATGATTCAAATACCTAATGAAATGAATCGGCTCCTCAAAGCCATAGATGCTTGGCTTCTTACTGCGCCCACCATCACTATCGGTGAAAAAAATGACAATGGATGAAAAGAAAACAAACCTCATCATCTTTGATCGTGAAATTGGATTAAACGAGTATGTGGACAATTTACTACACACGGTAATCCTTGCTGTGGTATCAACCCTTCGTGCACCTAAATTGAAGGGAACAGAGAAAGTGCGAATTGAAATCAAGGATTAAAACTTCAAAGCAAGTAGCTAATCGGCAGATACACTGCTCTAAACATTTATCCACAAATGGAAGCTCTTTGGAATCAAACTTCCGTTAAAACTGGGTAATTGTTTGCTTCAATAAGAAGGTCTAGCCTAGAACGAGATTCGTAGCCCGATGAGATCCGAATATTATCATAGGCTTGAGATCTACATCTCCCTGGCTCAAAGCGGAAACATATTCAACTTATTTGATTATCAAATTCTGAAGCCTGTTTTAAAAAAAGCTCCAAAAAGCCTTCAATGAAATATTGAGGGTGTATTTTCAAATCTCTCCACGTGAACCCAGAAGTTCCTCTGAATTCTAATTTGAGGAGATGCAACTCAAACTCATCAAACCTTATGCCTTCAGAGAAAATTCCTGTGGGAGCAAGCCTTTTATACAAAGCCAAACCCTTTGACTGCTAACGAGCCAAAATAACCGTGGTGAATCCTAAAAATGCAGATTGACTACAGCTGGCTACACAATATCGAAGGCGTCGGCTTGTTTTTAGCTGCCTTTGGCATAATCATTCTCATCACACTATTCCTATATTGGATTGGTAAACGATTAGCCCCCCATAATCCTACAAAAGAAAAGACGACAACCTATGCTTGTGGAGAAGACCTTCCTGCAATTAAGGCTCAATTCCATACACACCTTCTTCGTTATGCCGTATACTTCACCATCTTTGACATCGTGGCCTTCATACTGGCAACCTCAATGGGCGTTCTTGGATGGGTTCCTCTCATCTACGTACTTATCGCCATTGTGGCTGTCCTTATTCTCCGAAAATAAAGTGAACCCCAAGTAGTCAAGTTTCAAAATCCTAGCCTAATCTAGGAACCAAACCGGAGAAACTAATGCCTTATTCTAAATACCCAAAGGATTTTAAGACGAACCATAGGTTTAGGTACCAACGCCCAGCCTGGAGGCTAATTACGATGGGTGTACTAACAAAACTCGTTACGTGGGCACGCATCAAATCCCCTTGGGTTCTCCATCTAAATTCAGGAGGATGTAATGGGTGTGACATCGAGATTCTTGATGCGCTGACGCCCCGCTATGATTTAGAACGGTTTGGCGTTCTGTTGAAAGGCAGCCCGCGCCACGCGGATGTACTGTTATGTAGTGGTCCGATCACAAAACAAGCAGCTAAACGGTTTTTACGAATATACCATCAGACCCCTGAACCAAAATTTGTCGTTGGCATTGGTTCATGCACGATGTCGGGTGGCGTCTTCCGTGAATGCTACAACGTTATTGGTGGATTAGATGGTGTAATCCCTGTTGACGCATGGATTCCCGGTTGTCCGCCTAAACCAGAAGCTATTATATATGGTGTTGCTGCATTGCTTGGAAAATTAAAGGGCGGTTAAGGAGCAGAAGACGATGGCAAAAGAGGAAAAAGCTCCGAAGAAGCCAACTAAAAAAGAAGGCGAAATGATGGCGGCTTTTCAAAAAGCCATGGGTGACAATTTCATTTCATCAGAATTCTTGCGCGAACATAGCATCTATGTAACGGTTAAGGCGGAAGCTGTCCGAAAAGCTGTTGACTGGATGAAGCAGGAATGGGGTTTAACCCACCTTTCAACGATTACCGGAATGGACCTTGTTGGTGAACTAGCTGTTATTTACCACTTTGAAGTGAAAGCGGTTTCAGTTAGTCTCCATATTCAAGTGCCAACTTCACATGCCGAGGTTGACTCAATTACCCCCTTAATTCCGGGCGCAACCCTTTATGAGCGCGAGGTTCATGATCTTCTTGGTGTAAATTTCAAAGGTCACCCCAATCTTAAACGTTTGATCTTACCCGAAGATTTTCCGAAGAATGTTTATCCCCTTCGTAAGGACTGGGAATCTCCTCGTCTTGATAAGCCTGAGAAGTAATGAAGTACATTTTATCCATTGAGTTCCCAATTTAATAGAAGAGTGGATTGTAGCTTTACATATCGTTAAACTAAAGAACGACTCAGCTACTTTGGGCGATCGGGTTTTGCACCTAGCTTTGTTTTGGTTCCTACAGTTCCATCATTAAAGTGCGGTGATCGATGAAGGCTGTCGCCATATTTTTCGATTTCTCGTGCCTCATCAGCAAGAAGAGCAGCTGTTCGCATTATCTCATGTGCACTAGCCACGGTAGGAATATAGTCCTCGTATTCTTTTTGTTTGAAACAGCCCTTGACTGCAATCGGAGCGACGGCTGTAGCCATTTCATATGCGGCCATTGCTTTCGCTTTCGCATATGGGTTCTTGAATTTCCCAGCGTTTACGGCCTGGTTGGCATTTACCACTAGTGTGGGAAGTTTAGGCGTTTTCCCCGCTCCAATACTAGTGATGACTTCATCTAAGGCTAATTGCACGCAACGTAGAGCACCGGTTGCAGCTAATACACGTATCACATCCGCATTGAAAAGAGCCATCTCAGTGGGATCCAAAAACTCGCGTCGAGCCCCAATCATAGAATCAGCAGGAAGAAGAATATATCCAAACCCTGCATCGGCTAGGGCTTCACGCTGATCTTTGGGTAAAAGATCAGAGAGCAAGATCACCGGGATACCTGCTTCTTTGATGAGATCTCTGGCTTTAGATGGACCTTTCAGTGCAGCATTTGGGCTAGGGATTAGGACAAGATGAGGTTTCTGGTCAATAAGCAGGTTCGCGCTCTGTTCAGCTACTTCTTCGTTCATCTTTGCACCAGCACCAATCAAGATAACGTTGAAGTTCTCGCGTTCAGCTCGTTCGTCAAATAAGAGTTCAAGTAAGGGCGATGTTCCGATATTACCAAGTTTTAGGACACCAAGAAGGAAAGGTTTGGAACTCAAAGTATAATCACCATCAATGTTCTTTTTGTAAAGAGGATTAACTCGTTCTGTTGTGGTTTACTGACAAAAGTGTTTACATTCAAGGTTAACCCACGGAATTAAGTGATAATCATCCAACTTTGGGAGCTGCAATCTTGCGTAATCGTTCAAGGGCCTCTTCAGATAACTCTTCGTATAAGAAGACCCCAGCGGCAATCATCTCATCGATAACGGCTTGCCCACGTTCACTTCGTGCGAGGACGGTTGACCATTTTCCAGGAGTTCCAGCCCCGCCTACTGAAATATCAGCAAACTCGGAAGCAAAATCCTTACATTCGTGGCAACCAGGTTCAATCCAATTCTTTGCTTCACTGAGAGGAATCTTTAAGGATTCTTCAGCTCCGCGTGGATAGACTAGAAGCTTCCCTTTAATGTCTAGTTTCCGAAGAGTAGATAACGGAACACCCAGTTCACCTGCGATTTTCTCTTCCATGAGTTCTTTGAACTTGAAGGTCTCACTACAGAACAATCCGATTGTCAGTACCACTGTTCGATCAATTCTTTTCAATGGAGCAAGGCGCATACGTTGAATGGCTTGGATGTGACAGGGGGTTCCAACGACGGCAATTTGTTTAAGTTTTCGATCTTTTATTGCTTCTTTCAAGGCTACAAGATTAGGCGATCGTGTATAGCGAGACTTGGTCGCTGATATAACTTCGTTCCGAGTCGTAGCAACTTGAGGTTTTGGTTTCCATGGATTATTGGGATCTACGCCTGAAACCACAGCACCCTCAATAGCCCCACCATCAAGTAGATGAAGAAGAATTGCTGTTACGACTCCGCCATCCTGAGCTCGCTTGCGGATTGATTCATCAGCATTTCGTAAAGCATAGGCTTGTCGATATACGCCCAAGTAGGGATCTCGCTGGGTGTCGTCTCCATATACCTGATGATAGATGGGAGTATAATCGTTAATCATTCGTGGACAGGATTTCCAACAAAATTCGCACTTGTTACATTCCTTCACCAGTGTGGGGTGGAGATTCTGAAGTTCAATGGCTCCAATGGGGCAGGCGGCTTCACATCCGCCACAACTACAGCATTTATCTAAATTAATAACATTGGTTTCTAAGTACTCGAATCCAAGCTTTTCCGCACTCAACCGAATCACCTGCTTTCAGGGGATAATGAAAGTTGTTGACAAAAGAGGATTTCTGCCTACTTAAACATACCAGCTAAGCAAGGCTTGGTGAATTAGTTGATTTGTGACTAGTCTTGTTTAGTAATCTTTGGTTCAAGAAGAACCTTGCATTTGATTGAACGGGAAATGTGACAATATTTCTCAGTTAGGTCCAAAGCACGCTTTATTTGTGGAAGTTTTGCATCTTTTGGCACTGTTATTTCCATTATAATGTGGATGTGAGTAAAATGCCAACCGCCATCAGGGTGTTTTTCTAGCACTCCTCGTCCTGAAATCTGAAAAGCTTCTAGTTGCTGCCGCACCTTTTTCATCATACTAGCAAAGGTGGTGAGATAACAACCGGTAACAGCGGATATGAAGAGATCATGTGGAGAGTAAGCATCGGGTGTTCCATTCCAGTATATCGGTGAAGAGAGAGGAAGAGATAGTTTATCTTCAATGGCGATAGAACCGTCTTTACCACCAGTCCAAGTAATATTTACAGCGAATTCATGGGTATTAGGCGGTTGGTCAATCATGGGTAATCCTTCGGGAATATTGCATTACCCGTGGCATTTAGCTATTCAGGAGCTTCAAATTTCGAGTATAATGTAACTGCGAAAGAAGTATTAGGTATCCTGTTGGACATTTGTGTACTAAGTGAAGAACGTATGTGAGGTTCGAATAATGGTAGGAAGTTTTGCAGATATGGATCCACTTCAAATCCAGAGAGGCTTTCGAGACCCGCGACTTGCTCAAAAGGCAGCACAAAGAATTAAAGAGCTATCAAAAGATCGAACCTTCAAGTTTATGCACCTTTGTGGTACACACGAGTATACAATTACGCATTCCGGGCTCCGTCAACTCTTACCTAATAATATTGAGTTAATTGCAGGTCCGGGATGTCCAGTTTGTGTTTGCCCGCCGGAAGATGTGGCCCTTGCAATTGAGGTAGCCAAACTGCCCAATGCTTGGTTAACCACTTATGGTGATATGATGCGAGTGCCAGCTGGTGATCTCGGTTCTTTGGATTCTGCGCGAAGTAGAGGAGCAAATGTACAAGTCGTCTACAGCATGATGGATGCAATTATTGCCGCGAAGGAGCACCCAGAGAAAGAAGTAGTCCATTTTGCTATTGGATTTGAGACGACCACACCTCCTACTGCTGCTGAAATAATTGGCACCCCTCCGAAGAACTTTAGTGTAATAGTGAGTCACCGGCTTATCCCTCCCGCAGAGGAATTTCTTTTGGAGCAGGGAGAAGTTGGTTTAGATGGATTTCTTCTTCCAGGGCATGTAAGTGTCGTCATTGGTGTTCAGGGGTATGTTTCAATCTCAAAGAAATGGAAAGTACCTCAAGTTGTCGCGGGATTTGAGCCTCTGGATGTATTATTGGGAGTTGTGATGTTATTACAACAGATTAAAGATGGGCGTGGTGAAGTTGAAAATGAGTATACGCGCGCTGTAACCTATGAAGGTAATGTGCGAGCCCGAGAAATGATTAACCAAGTCTTTGAGCCTGTGGATTCCCGATGGCGTGGAATAGGGATCATTCCCCAATCGGGTTTAGCACTTAGAAAAGAATATTCTTCGTTTGATGTTCGAGAGCGGTTTGATATTAAATTGGAACCACAAAAGTTTGAGATGCCACCAGGTTGTAAGTGCGGTGAAGTACTTCGGGGCGTTATTCGTCCTGAAGAATGTCCATTATTTGGGAATAAGTGTACACCTCAAAACCCAATTGGTCCGTGCATGGTATCTACGGAAGGGACTTGCAGCGTAGTACATGGAGCTCAGTTGCGTCCTTAGTTAGAGTCTGCTTGTTGCAGGGAACCTTTTGATGAACACTTAGGCTTTGAACCCATTGTATTGCTTGCTCTTCCACTTCAGTCACTTTTTCACGAAGATACCGGTCAATAATAATTTCACGGTATATATTAGGAATGCCTTGATTTTCCCAAAATTCTTTACTAATTTCAGGTGCAATAAGCCTAGGATTTGTTTGGGCATGATGTTGTAGTGAAAATTGAGCTAGTTCTGCAGCTAAAAATTTGGAGTCAGTGTTTAAGATACGTCCACGAATCCAGAGACGGCAATTGATTCGACCGCAGCAGTAGCCACGAGCAATTGGGCAAAACACCACAACAGTTCACCGTAAACGGAATTGTCGCAGGAATTTGAGTGGCATAAATCTTTTGGTGCTCCCGTGAAAAACGCCTTAACCGATTGGCCAGTAAATGTCCTCGGTAGCAGTTGTAGCCTCAGCTAAATCTCGCATTAAAGTCAAGAGTGTGAAAAGATCATAATTAGTGCCCTCTCCAATTGTAACAAAACGTTGAGATTCATTCGTGAATCCTGTTTCAGGATGCCAATTTGATGGCCAAGCGGGAACTGTTTCAAGCTGAATCAGGGTTTGCCTTGGTCCATCTGCGTGGGTGACAATGAGAGGAACGATGGGAAGACGTAGAAGGTAACTTTCTGGGCGGAGTATATCGTCCATACCGCTACGTACAACTTGGAGTGGTGGAAAGAAGCGTTTTCCAACTTCTCTTTCAATAGGATAGGGTATCATCTGCTCAAGAGTTGCAATATCACGGTGGTTTATCGATCGTGTTTCTAGTGATTCTCGGAGTAATACGGTAGCAGTAATTAGATCATTGGGTTTCATCACGTTAATGGGAAGCGTTGGTGCAGGACCACGATGAACATTGAACGCACCTATTGGATTGAATCCCTCAGGTGTAATACCAGGATGGTTTGGATTAAGTGTTAGCCACAGGGCAAAAGGGAAAATGAGTGGTTGTTTTGTGAACGCAGTGAGTTTGAGTTTGTTGGAGAAAGGTCGTGTAAGATAGAGGGTACCGAAAGGATCCTTAGAGGAGAGGGGAACCACAAGAGTATATCCACCGAAGTCAATGGGTTCAGGTGTTTTACCTCGCATTTCTAAATCAACTGAAGCTTCGGAATGTGTTCTAACGCGTTCTAGGGCATTAGGCATTAGAAGCAGATGTGGTTTACCTTTTGAATATGGTTTAAGTTGGTTCAAAAGAGATGAAAGAAGTTGTGTGTGTTGATCAGTAGCAACGCGATCCAATAGTGTAAACAATTCCGATTCTTGTTTTCGTAAGCTTTCCATTTTCCCATCCTACTCGGATTTGTGATAACCCTTTATTCTCATAAATCTGCGATTCCCACTTTTTTAAGGGCAGCGGCTGAAGGTTTACCGGTTTGTCGATCCCAGTCACGATAATGATAGTAATCATTGAGTTGCTTTTCGAGATTAGGCACCATGCCGCGAGTGGGACCTTCGAGTGGTTGTAGGAGATGCGGTGGGATTATGTCATCATTTGCAGTAAATCCTAATTTGAGGTTTAGAAGGCGTTTTAGAGTAATAATACGCTCCCCAATTAGCATTAGTTGATTAGGGGAAGTGTTTGTACCAGTTACAAGAGAATACAGTTGGGCAACTTCATTAGGTGAATATGTTGCAAACAAACACATTATCAACGAGTTGGTAACCATTCGCCAGTTCTGTGTTAACGCAACAAGTTTACCCATTCCTTCATCTGTTTGAGGATCATCAGCATCAATTCCAAGCTCTGGTATCACTTGACCATTGAGCACCCAATAAATATCCGCATCCAAATGAGAGCCTCCTCGCGGACTGGTTGCGTACATCGCCGCATTACCAAAAAGAGCTCTTATTCCCCAACATGCTACTTCCAGGCCTTTTACATGCACAGCGGCCCCAGAGGCATTATAACGCTCACCCAAGGCTCGTGTGCCTTCAGCCAGGATGTCGC
>JBHLSA010000027.1:0-2363 GCA_048882025.1 Candidatus Thorarchaeota archaeon
GCCTGAACTGATGATTCCCATTAAAACCCGACTCGTAAGAAGAAAAAACTGTTGAAGTCTAAGCACAAGATATTTGGCTTTGAAATAAGCGAAGTCATCGGGTTCGTAATAGCTCAAAGGTGGAACATATGTCACCGAATAGAATCAAGGCAGTAGCTACAACTGCTTCAAGAGTACAAGATATCCGCGTAGTGCTGGGTGAAAAAACAATACGTGAGAGTTGTAGTGATTATTTGACTGATGAAGCACGATTTGGTGAAGGACGGGCTGAACAACTTTATTATGCCCGTTCTGAATCAGATGTAGTTGCTATAGTGAACCGAGCAAATGAGACCACAACACCAATTACCATTTCTGCCGGACGAACCGGATTGACGGGTGGAGCAGTACCACAAGGTGGTATTCTTCTCACATTAGAATTGATGAACCAACTCTCTGGTTTTGGCTATGATGAAGAGAAAAACAAATGGTACGTTCGTGTTCAACCTGGAGTAACCCTAGAAGCCTTGAATTCAGCAGTTCGAAAGAAAGATTTGGGAGCACTGAAAGGAAAAATCACCCCCAAAGAACAAGCCGCGTTAAATAAATTTACCAATGATCCACAAACTTACTTCTTCCCACCAGATCCCACTGAAATGACGGCCCATATGGGGGGAGCCGTTGTGGCCAATGCCTCAGGTGCTCGCTCTTTTCGATACAAAGCTATGCGTCAGTGGATTCGACGGATCCGAGTGGTTTTAGCAAATGGTGATATTCTCGATATTTTACGTGGTACCATATTTGCTGAGGATGACCAATTCCAAATTGAATTAACTGATGGCACAGTTAAAGAAATTAAGATTCCTGATTATACAATGCCTAAAACCAAGAACGCGGCAGGACTGTATGCCCACCCAGGTATGGACCTAATTGATTTGTTCATTGGTTCAGAAGGAATTTTGGGAATTATCACTGAAACAGAAGTTTGGTTAGAAAAGTATCCAGATCGAAGTCTTACTATCTTCGCGTTTTTTCCATCAGAGGAAGCAGCTATTAATTTTGTTGAGGATATTCGTAGCACTACAAGTCCTGTCAAACCCACACTTGTCGAATATTTTGACTCCAATGCGGTGCAGATGCTTCGAGAGGCACGAGCAAAAGGAATGGGAGGTGTGACTGTACCCACCCAAGTGGATCAGTGCCAAGCAATCATCTTTTTTGAAATTCTATTTTCAGAAGCGGAGATGGAACCCACCTTTATGGCAGCTCAAGAGATTCTGGGTAAACACGGTATTGGCATGGAGGGCACTTGGGCAGGTATTGAAGCAGGAGATTTAGATAAGATGAAGGCGGTCCGCCACCTGATTCCTGAAACCGTGAATGCCCTGATTGCACAACGGAAGCAAACGTATCCCCGAGTACATAAATTAGGTACAGACATGGCGGTTCCTGATGAACATCTTGAAACCATAATCAAGTATTACAAAGCATTACTCGATCAAGCTGGAATGGAATACATCATATTTGGCCATATTGGCGACAATCATCTTCATGTGAACATCCTACCACGTACTGATGAAGAAGTCGATCAAGGAATGCACATCTATCAACAATTTGCTAGGAAAGCTGTGGACCTTGGCGGCACGGTCAGCGCTGAACATGGTATTGGCAAACTCAAACGATCCTTTCTGCGCGTCATGTATGGCGATTCTGGTCTTGAAGATATGGCCAAAGTCAAGCAGGTACTCGATCCAGAGTGGATACTTAATCCTGGAAATATGATCCCGAAACCCGGCGAAGTTCTGGAATCATTTGAAACGTAACCAAGCGTATCAAGAACAGTTTTTATGTTAGAACACAGGAAAAGCTGTGGAGGACATCTCCAATGAGCCACCAAGATAAGCTTAATCTTGCAGCCCTACAAATCACACCAACTTCCAATCTCTCTGACACACTTCTACAAATAACCACGCTTATCGAAAGAGCACAACGGGACCTGATTGGCTTGGATTGTATTGTATTACCCGAATACACGTTTGGAACGTTTCGAGAATGGACGGTCATGAAAACAGATAGTGATAAACTTGTTCAGCAAATACTCCAAGCCATGTCAAAAATAGCCTGCCAGTACAAAATACACATTGTGGCAGGAACTCTCCCCTTTCAGACCAAGAAAAAGCACTGGCGAAATCGGAGCTTTCTAATTTCAGCTTCCGGAGATATCATGGGCGCGTATGATAAACAACATCCATTTCGAGCAGAAAAAATTGTAGACCTTGAACCGGGTACTCAAACACCGATTTTTCAGCTCGGACCGTTTCAAATGGCAATTCTGATTTGTTCAGATTTATGGTTCCATAATCTTGTTGCTAAGATTGCATCCA
>JBHLSA010000027.1:2373-13536 GCA_048882025.1 Candidatus Thorarchaeota archaeon
GATTTTCTTGCCGTTCCAGCTATGACAACAGTGCTGGATGCTAACCTTATTCAATATGGACAATGGGCATGGCAGTCTCTTGTCGGGGTGAGGGCAAAAGAGTATGTCATTCCAATTGTAAGTGCCGACCAAGCATTCCGTGAATATGCCCCAAACGTTTTCACTTGTGGAGGATCATGTATTGCAGACCCTTCCTATCGTTTCGTGAATAATGAAAGCCCATTCTCACAGGCTTTGAAACGCACTCCAGATGAAAAACCATACTTTGTTTCGAGCCAGATATCTTTACGATCGGTACGAGAGTATGCAACTTACCGACGTGAAGTTGGGCTCAGAAATTAAAAAGGTGAATTCCTCCAGCAAACTCAGTGCTGGAGGATGGTGAAATTAATTAGGTTTGGTCTCAATTTTTTTACGACGACGAAGTAGTAGTACGACAAGGCATATTACTAGTAAAATGACAATAGCTACGACGATGAAAGGCCAGTTTTGAAGGAGCCATTGGAAAAAGTCGAAGAAGCCTCCACCAGGAAGAATTTGGAAATTACTAGAAGCGGGACCTTGTGTCAGAGATACATCGGAATCGGAAAATCCACAGCGGATATAGTACAACCCAGGGGCTAGCATTGATGTATCGATTCCTAAAGCTTGCCAAATACTGCCCGTCCAAATAAGGTCACCTGTAATTCCGGCATAGGCATCTGTGCTATCGTGGTAAATCGAATAGTTGTGAACAATTGCTTCTGTGTCGTCAAGGAAACCATGGGTGGGATTACTACAATTTGCCTCCACATTGGTAATATCAAGTACATTTTGGGGAAATGTATGAATGAAGCTGGGGTTTGATACCCGTATCCAGTGTGTCACCCCGATTACTCCTTCATAAGGAGCGTAATTATGAGCTGTGACTGTGATATTAAGACTATTGGGAACCAACGCAGTTACACGAAAGACGGCATGACCACTACTGTTGGTGGTCTGGACCTCATAGTAGGATCCATCTTTATCCCATAGGCAGATAGTGGCTCCACTTATCGGTGTGCCCCCATCCATGACGCGAAAGATGGTGTCTCCAGAGTAGTAGGTATTAGTTGGCTGGTTGACACTTAGGGTTCGTGGATTATTAGTAAAGACATCCAGTTCTGGGTCTCCAAAGAGAGTATAGCTGAGAAGGTTCTTCCGATGGAAGGTATCCCATGTCGTGGGATATGAACTAGCAATGGATGCAAAAGTTGTTTGGTAATCGATTTTGTTTTGATAAAGCGTTGCGCCTGGTCGGTACTTCGTGGTTCCACTGAAAAAGAGGTTCCAAAAATCTTGTGACATATATCGACCTAGACCCCAAGTAAAGGATGCCGACATGGGTCCTCGATAATACCAACAAATTCGCATGGAACCAATGTATCCAATCGCCATGTTCCGCATGAAGGTTTCAGCTAACGCCTCTTGAGTGTAATCATAGCCCGCGGTATGGCAGGAA
This sequence comes from Candidatus Thorarchaeota archaeon, assembly GCA_048882025.1. GTDB lineage: Archaea > Asgardarchaeota > Hermodarchaeia > Hermodarchaeales > Hermodarchaeaceae > Hermodarchaeum. Next base: position 3,854 of record JBHLSA010000027.1, read on the forward strand.
TCAGCGTAGATCAGTGCAGGAATACTTGCTGTTGAAGTATCGACTTGAGTTGTGTTTAACATGTTGCTCCAAAGATTCCAAGGCCATTCATACCAATAGACAAAGGAGAGAGGCATGAGGCTAACATCACTACCCGCTGCAACCTCTTCATTGGGGGTTAGTTCACCTGTAACATGACTGAGTTCGCCTACATCAAGGTCGGTGACATTAACACCCCACATGAGGTTTTCTAAAGTGATTGGGTAGGCATCAATAAAGCCAGTAATGTTGTTTGCATGGTATTTCCAGATACCACCGTATTGATTTCCGGCAATGATTGAATATTGTTCAACGGGGGTGGGATATGTGGTTAGGAGATCATTGTCATCGACATAACCAATGTTTAGACAGCGGACCATCCCTGCATTTGCGCCAGAGCTTGTGATGGTTTTCTTGGTACCTCTATCGATACCCCCTGAGAATCCAGCTTGTCCGAGGGCAACACAGCCTGCTTCGTACATGTAGATAGCTCCATTACTCGATCCGACTACGACTTTGTTGTATCCATCATTAGCTGCATTGCCTGTATCACAGCCATAAAGGAATCCACTGAGATCTTTGTCAACTGTCAAGCGGTTCCAGACTCCTCCCAGAATGAAGAATAGCTGGTAGCAGTCACCGAAAGAACCAGATGCATTGGTGTAACCAGTACCACATGTGATTTCCCCAAACGTGTCATCGTTGGGATCACCTACGTCTATCGAATATACTGCTTGACCGTGATTCCAAACAAATCCCACTCGAACGATATGTCCAGGTCCGGGGGCTCCAAAACAAGTTGCGATGAAGGTGAATCCACTTAGATGACCCCAAGCGATATCTACGTTAATGGCAGGTATGTTACTTAAAGCGTAGGGGAAGGGTTCAAGGGCATTATCGGCATTTCCAACTTCAATGCACAGGACTGGATCGCTGGGTTCAGGACCATTCACAACCACAGGATTCCATTTGGTATTCATCCAATAGGTAAAGATGATTGTTGAGCCAGACCATGTTCCAACGACAACAGCAAGTGTGCCATTATTCCAAACATCGCCAATATCAACACAGGTAGCAAATGTTTGGAACCCATCAACCGGTACCGTCCAGAGATCCCAAATTAAAGTATCCATCATAGTGGATGCATCACGGAGCCAAATCGTGCCATTTTGTGTTGCGCCACTGGGACCAAGACCAAGTGTGTAAACAATCTCGTTGAGTGCATCATTGTCTGGATCGCCAATGGACACACCTGTTACAGGAACATTCCAACCTGCAGTTGCTGACGACCAAGTATTTCCATACGGAAATCCCCAGGGATCATATTTTCGTTGGATATCTGTAGGACTACCATGAGCGGCAAGGTTGATGAGAGCAGGTGAATATTGGTTGATGCCTTGGATGATGGCGGTATCATTTAATTTCTGGAACAAATTGGATGTGGAGTAATTCCAGAAATTAGCACGATCTTCATAGAATCGGTAGATGTCATAATATGCGGGAATGATATTATCATTAATGTAGTCGCTGAGTTCAGCCTCATCAGTATAATCCTGGTCAAGCCATGCCCAGGCTTCTTCATCATAATTGCTAATGGCACCACCAAGCAGAAAAGTATCCCATCCGGTTGGGGAAAAACTGGTGGGATTTCGGGCATAATTTATCGCCTTTGTTAGAATACTTGAAATGTTTGTCTGGTCATTGAAGGGAATACGCCCTATGTAGAGATCGGGTTGCCAATCGCCGATTTCATCGTAGGATGGTCCTCCGATGTTGAAGGTAGCACATTCACCCCATCGCCCATCATTGTCATCATCCCAATTGACATCCCCCATTACGGAGTAATAAAAGTCCGTTGGTTTTCGATTTGGATCTTGTCCTGTCCATTCAGCAGTATCTGGTAAATATACATATCTAGAAGGTATAGTTGCATTATCCCCAATAAGAAGCACCCATTGGAGGGCAGCAGGAGATGTTGCACCATAGATTGTGTGGATACAGTTCCAGATACGTTCGGCAAGATCTCGGCCAACAAAATTTGAATTAATCCAAGTTATATTCACTACACGGGTTGGAACTCCTTTCAAATTCTTCCATTCAGCGAAAGAAGTAACCCACGTGTCATTAGGTGTAATAACCAGATATTCGGGGCTAGCTGGTTGTGGCACAAATGGACTGTATGTCTGTTTACTCAGTTTGCCTGTTGAAAATTCCGCGTTGTCCGAAGGTAACACTAGAGATGGAAGTAAAAGTGGAGATATCAGAGTAAGAGTAAGTAGAAAAATTAGTGACACTACACACCATTTAGAAAAAATAGATCGTTTCATAATATCAGTTCCTGAAGAGGCATTTAATTCAGGAGAGGACATTCGGAAAGTTTCAGCTCGCGAAAGAGACCGAAGACCTCCGACTGTCGCCTTACTTCCACTAAGGTATTTTTACTTTAAAACCATTTACCTAAAAAGTAAATAGTCAAAACCCTGTGCGGAAAAGAAAAACTAGGGTTGTTCTAGAATCGATAATTGTTTCTGAATTATCCGTAACCACCGTATTAATTTTGGGCGTTCTTCCTTGAACAGATTCAGACGTTCATTATCGGCATTCAAGAATTTTGTGAGCACTTGTGATTTGAGAAGTGTGGGGAGTATTTTGACAGATTCAAGGAGATATTCACCCATGCGAATGGGTGTTTCCATTGAGATTAGGGCGTCTTGAGCTTGACGCAGAGCATATGGGAGAGTATCAAGCTGAATATCAGTTGGAAGCAGTTCGTGAGCAGATTTCGCTGGATTTGTAGAAAACATCACAAGCCATTCATTAATCTCAACCTCACGAGGGAGAATTGCATTAAGGATGGCGAGTTCATGGTCGACATATAGTGTTCCCAATTGGGTTCGGAGTGAAAGGAGTTCATGTAGCATTACACCAGCCTTGGTAAGTTGATCAAACTGAGTTTGTGCTTTAGACATCCATTTGAGGGAAAGGAAGTCAAAGTCTTCGCTGAAGGTTGAAAACTGTGTGAGGAGATTGACAATCACATCAAGATAACTTGCCAAAGCATGGAGGGTTGTATCGAAGGGTGAGCTACCCGCCTCGTTAAGGAATAAGTGTAACGATGTAATGAGAGCATCTATATCCCAGTCCAACCATGCAGCAAGTGCTTTTTCCCAACGGGTGAGTTCTGGAGATTGATATTTAATAAAAAGGTCAAGGAATCCTTGCTGTGATACTCCCAAGGCTCGCATGTCGACCAGTAAAACTTCAAGCTCTTCGGCAGTATTGACTACTATCCATCGTAGATAGCTAAGCCCATCCGTCTGCGATTCGATTCGGGTTCGAATTTTATTTTCAGAAACTATGTGAATAGCCTTCTTTTTCTTTTCAAAGAGTGCCACTACTTCTATAGGTGAAAAGAAAAGGTTTCGTGCAATGTTTTCTAAATGGATTCGCCATTGTCGTGCATGCTGAATGGCACGATTCAGCTCATTCAGGAGATGAACCAACTGATTAACAAAGTCATTTTCTAACTTCAAAAGAGCTTGGGGGTGTATGAGGAACTCTGTATAATTGCTCAGAGGAATAATACCAGTGTCAACTGAGATAACACTTTGATTAAACTCCCTGATTCGATCGAGATAATCTGCGATGTGATTACGCAGGTCGATTGTATCCATTCAAGTGCATCCTCGGCAGAGTCCATGTTACTCAATCGCTTTCTGGTTTTTAAGTGTCAGTGACTGGCATCTAATGAGCTTTCTGAACAAAGTTTTCGTTAAACTTATTGAAATTTCACTCAATACTATTCATTGTAGGGCCTTAGCATTTTTCAATTCCTCCATCATAAGTAAGAATCGGGCGAGAATGGCAAGCCTTTTCCTTTGATTGTATACATAATAGAGTTAATACGAAGTTGGAGGAACCAACCACAATGGAAAAACCCTGGCTAAAATTTTACGAACCCAATGTCCCTGAAACGATTGATATCCCCGAGATTCCCCTTTGTCAACTCCTTGAAGACGCAGCAAAAGACTTCCCCGATACAACAGCTTGTGTCTTTCTTGGCCAAGAAAAAACTTACAAACAGGTCAACGAAGAAGCTGACCGATTAGCAAATGCACTAAACAAGCTTGGCCTCAAACAGGGTGATGTCGTAGGGCTAATGCTTGGCAATATGCCCCAATACCTTATAGCCTTCTTTGGAGCCCTCAAGGCAGGAGCCATCCTCACCCTCATAAATCCTCTTTATCAAGGTCCCGAGATCCAATTCCAACTCAATGATGCAGGTGCAAAAGGTCTAATTATTATTGACATCATGCACGATAACTATGATAAGATTCGTGACAATACAAAGGTTGAACATACAATAGTGACCACCATGGCTGATGCATTCCCAGGCATGCAGGTGAGTTTTACACCTCCTGAAGGTAAAGGCTATCACCTTTGGGGCGAACTTTTAGAAAAAGCGGATGCCAAACCTCCTAAAATTTCCATAGACCCCAAGGACACCCCAGCCGTCCTACTCTATACTGGTGGAACTACAGGAACACCAAAAGGTGCAATACTAACCCATTATAACCTTGTGGCAAATGCCCATCAATGCCGTAGCTGGATACCCTTTGCAAAACGTGGTAGCGGTGAAGCCACTCTTGCTGTGCTACCCTTTTTCCACTCCTTTGGACTTACAGTATGCATGATGAACACTATCACGTTGGCAGGAAAACTCATTCTTCATCCGCGACCGGACCTTGATCAAATCCTCCGTGACATCCCGCGATATGAAGTGGCATTCTTCCCCGGTGTACCAACCTTGTATGCATCGTTACTCCAAAGAGAAGATCTTGATCAATACGACCTTAGTTCCGTTACTGCTTGTCTTTCAGGGGCAGCGCCTCTTCCAATGGCAGTTGCTAAAACCTTTGAAGAACTTGCAGCTGCTAACCTTGTCGAAGGCTACGGCCTCACTGAAGCTAGCCCAGTCACGCACTGCAATCCAATTCAGGAAAAACCACCTTTTGATAAGAAAAGAGAGGGGTCAGTGGGGATTCCTATGCCCAACACCTTGGCAAAAATTGTCGATCTTGAATCCGGTGAAGACCTCCCCCCTGGCCAAGATGGTGAACTGGTCATTCAAGGTCCACAGGTCATGAAAGGCTATTGGAATAAACCGGAGGAAACAGCAGAACAACTCGTTGATGGATGGCTCCATACTGGCGACATTGCAAAAATGGATGAAGATGGCTACTTCTATATTGTTGATCGAGCCAAGCAAATGATTGATCGTGCAGGCTTCAAAGTGTATCCCAGAACCGTAGAAGAGGTTTTATACGAACATCCAAAGATTGCAGATGCCGCTGTATTTGGAATCCCAGATGAACAACGTGGTGAAACCGTTATGGCCGTTGTTGTTCTAAAGGAAGGAGAGACTGCAACAGCGGAAGAAATCAAAGAATTTACAAAAGATAAATTGGCCTATTATAAACGTCCTCAATTCATTGAATTCCGGGATACTCTACCAAAGAGTTCAATAGGCAAAGTGCTTCGTCGGGTTTTGCAGGAAGAATATCTGGCAAAACGAGGAAAATAGAAGAATCATTTCATTCATATGAAACACTGTAGCATTCATGAATCTAGATTAAATATCGATGATTAAGGATCTAGATTCTGCTTTTACTAATTTGGTAGTGCAATGCCAATATATAGTGGAACCAGAGGAGATACTCGTGGTAGTGATTACATGGTAAAAGAGGATGACGCTCAAGGATTCACAATTGTCATTGAACGAATACAGGATTTTGAATTTCGAGTTCATTTTGATAACAAAAAATTCCCAACATTGCTTATGGACGAACCGAGTCCCCTTGGACACGATAAAGGACCGAATGCCACCAGGATATTAGCGGGAGCGATTGGAAATTGCCTTTCTGCAAGCCTGTTGTTTTGCTTGCAACGAAGTAAATTACAGGTGGATACGGTTCTGGCGGAAGTGACTCCGACGACTGCGAGAAACGAAGAGGGGCGATGGCGTATTCAGCACATTAACGTTAAACTACATATTAGCATGAAAGAAGATGATCCCAAGCGATTTCAACGATGTGTGGATATCTTTGAAAATTATTGCATCGTTACATCATCAGTCAGACAAGGAATTCCAGTTGATGTTGAAGTCATTCACCAAGAATAAGTTAGCACCGACTTATTTTCGAATTTAAACTAAACATTTATCTTTAGTCTCGCGGAGTGTTTCGTATCGGAAGGGTTTTACACAGCGCTTCCTATTTCTCTAGTGCACACGTAATGGAGATAGATTCCTGATGTCACAAGATCCGAAAACACCCCCTTCAACAGCTGCATCAACAGCTGCTGCTAATCAAGGCAAAGTACAACAAGAATTGAAACGGATTGTTCAATATATTTCTCAAGTCTATCAAACTCAAAAGAATATGGCGGAACAGATTGCGACTCTACAGAAGCGAATTGATGCCTTAGATAACGCTATTGGTACCATTATTACTGCTACAGGCAAAGCAGTAACTGATGGTTTATCCCCGATGGAAGCAAAATTAAGCGAAGCCATTGAAAAGACCATTTCTTCAGCGATTACACAGCATGTAATTCCACAAATCAAAGCAGAAATTCCAGCACCATCATCAGCCCCCGTACCCACCCCTGCACCAGCTCCAGCGCCACCACCTCAACCGGTTACTGCCCCTACTCCAACGTCAACGCCAACGCCGCGTCGTCCTTCGGATGTTCCGGATACAAAAGTAGCAACTGTCATTGAAGCATTAGAGAACATCGTTACCGACTTGAAAGCGCGACAACGAGTTCAACGTGAGTATTTGAAACCACTGATTGAAACGGCTCGTGACACGGCTATGAACAATTTGAGTAGCCGAGCAAAAGCCGCTGGTGTTTTCAAAGAATTAATTGCTCTGTTAAAATCAAGCCCTTCAGATCTTCCTCCAGACACCGTTGCATCCGTTATTGCAAGGCTAGAAGACCTAGTGTTACATATACGCTCATCCTAGAAGTAGCACTTCTTGTTTTAGCAGATAGAGTGAATACAGGCAACCGATGTATGTTAAGGTTCAATTGTATTTTGAAACTCTCCAAAAGGGAGCTATCGTTTAATAGGACTTGAGCACTATCCGATAAGATGAGTTCATGGTGAATTCACGATGATAGAAGCGAAACGGAAAACAAAATCCTCGGGAAAAGCAGATGCTCATGGTCTATCAACTATAACGAATCAACTCGTCGAGTTGATACGTATGCGACGCAGTATTCGCCACATGACAGGTGAAAAGATTCCTGACGAAGATTTGGAGCTTATTCTCGATGCGGCTCGATACGCACCATCCCCGGAAAACATGCAGATGTGGCGCTACGTAATCATTCGTGACGATCAGGAAATGAAGCGGATTATAGCAGATATTAGCCAGGAGGCAGCGCGGTATGTTTTCGGAAATTTTCCTTATGAAGCAACTCAGGGACGGCTTTGGTACTTACCGGATGCAAATCGGCCTGCAACTTATGAGGAAATGAGGGATGGTTCGCTTTTTCGCTATCCGGAGAAAGCTGATGCAGTAATCGTGTGTTGTGCTTCCGAAACATGGCATGATAGTACGGCTATGTATCCGAATGAATTGTGTGGGAGTGTCGTGGTTGCAATGGGTGTTATGAATATGTGGCTAGTCGCCCACTCTATGGGTTATGCCTGTGCTTACCAAGCAGTGCCTTTTGCAGATAAACGCCATGTTGAATTTATCTGTGACCAACTTGGTATTCCTCGAACGTGGACTCCCATCGCTGCTTTTTGCCTTGGGGTTCCAGAAAAGGCAAGAATGCTTGGTCCCTCCCGTTGGCCTCTAGAAGGCAGTTTCTACACTGAACGATGGGGAATCCCGTACCAAAGGCTAGCTTTTAGAAACCAGAAACGAACCAAAGCCAAGCCCAAATCATAAAAGTGTGAGAAATATGATTACATTTGAACTATCCCCGGAAATTCTGGAAGGATTAGAAACAAAGGCGAAAGATGCTAACATTAGTATTGAAGCTGCTGCTCAATTAATTTTAAGCGAATTCGTCCGTGTATATGGAAGTGGCATTTATACAGGCTCCTGGCGTCGAGGTGACAAGGAGGGCAAGAAAGGTAGGCGTTATGTCATCGATTGGCCTTTTCAACCAGGCTTTGTGAAAATACCAGGAGATCAATCGATCGATCTAGGAAAAGGAATTCGCACCAAGGAGGATTGAGTATGGCACGATACAAAAAAGCATCAGATGGACAATGGCCTGGGTACCCAACTCTTCAGTTAAATGATATTCAAACACTAACAATTCGTCAAAACAAGTATGTTGCAGAAGCATTGGTCAACAATCGGAAAGGTCGGGTGGTTTTACTCATGGACCATGAGTTCTATAAAAAATTCTTAACGAAAGTGCTTGAGCGTAAAGGTGACATCAGTACACGAAGTGTAAATGATGTTGTGTTTGAAGCAGTTCAAGAGTGGGTTAAGAAGAGTAAGTGAGACCAGGGGGGCAAATGATGACCAATCAAGTATTGGAAATGTTTGAAAGGCTTATTGAGCGGGTTAACGACTCCGCGGAACATCGAGATTTTATTCGGGAATGGGTAGGTGCTTATCAGGGAAAGGTTCTGCAACTGGAGACAGAAAAAGGGACTTTTCATATAGTACTTTATCGAAAAGGAAAAATATCGTTAAAAACAGGAGCCTATCCTTCGCCAGATGTAATCTACAAAGCTACAACTAAGACTCTTATGAACCTCTTTACAGGCCAAGCTTCATTTCGAGACTTAACGAAGCGCTGGGAACTAGTAATAATCGGAGCAGGGCACGAATCATTAGCCCTAGGTCAACTTATTCTTCGTGTGCTTCAATCAACGTAATCTGCGCTTCATTAGTAATTTCAATTTAATTTCCATTTGAGAAATGATGTATAAATCGTTAAAGGGAGGCTACACAGAGTTAGACATAGAAATAGGGTAACCCCAGAGGCGTTGAGATTTTGTCAGGGAGAAAACACGGTCATGCCAAGCTTACAGCAGAAGACTGGTTTAACCTGGGTGTTACGTTCGGTGAACAGGGAAAACTTGAGGAAGCTTTAGAAGCGTTTTCAACAACAGCGGAATTACGACCTCAAGATGCAGCTGTCTGGTTTAATAAGGGTCTGGTTCTCGATGAACTTGGACGAAAAAATGAAGCATTAGATTGCTATCAGCGGGCGACCAAACTCAATCCCAGTTACATTGAAGCTTGGAATAACCTTGGAACTATTTACAAAGAACTCGGTCGCTTAGAGGACGCCCTTCACAGCTTTATTCAGGCAACTAGGACTTTTTCGACAAATCGGATTGATTATGCTGATGCCTGGTATAACCGTGGAGTAATTTTGGTAGAACTTGAACGGTTTGAGGAAGCCCTAGACTGTTTCATTGAAACAGTCACCGTCAATCCTGGCGACGCAAGAGCTTGGTACTATCGTGGAGTCCTTCATGAACAGTGTACCCAGTTCGAAGACGCCCTCACCTGCTACGAGAAAGCCACCAAACTTGCCCCCGAATTCATAGATGCATGATTAGGCGCGAGGGCGGTAATGCGTTTGAATATTTTTAATGCTTCTTCAGCTTGGTTTAAATGTCC
>JBHLSA010000028.1:0-12699 GCA_048882025.1 Candidatus Thorarchaeota archaeon
TGATAAGGGGGCTTTCCATTATTGGGCTACACACAACGAGGCCATGCAAGAACGCCTGAAGAGTAAACCACCAGATCCTCAGAAAATTGATGCCCGCTATGCCCATGAACGAGCTGAAGCACGCTTCTTCCAAGGTCGAAATAGGTCTTCTGTTAATCGATCTGCTTTTCACATAACAAAAATGTTGAAACGACAAAGTGGTTAAACAAATAAATCAAAAACTCCATTCGAAACTAAAATATCGGAGGGCTAGATTATCGAACAACTAAATCATAGCAAAAAATTTCGAATTGAACCAAAATCCTCTCATCAACCTGAGAAGTTAGCAGCGAAACAAAGATGGGAGGCATATATTGCCGCAATGCGCGGATATCTATCCAGTCATCCCTTGGATCTAAATAAAGTCGATGCTCATATTGCGCGTTTAAGAGCCGAAGAACGTTTCTTTGCCGACCGTGACCAAAGTAAGGCTATAAGGCGCGCACATCTTATACAACTCATTCTGAGCCGTGCTAGATCTACGTATGCAGGCTAGCAATCTATGCAAATAGATAGCTCTTTGATGCCAACAACTTAAAAAACAGAAATGTATATCATCAGATTTTATTCCTAGAGCTAAAACCTTAGACTGGAGGTAAAAAATTGGCTAATAAGATTGAAGGTTGGACCGCTATCGGGGTTACGGTAAAAACAAAACACCGTTTCATTGCTATGAAGAAAGCTTTCGAAAAAAGTCTAAACATGGGTCCACAAACATGGGATGGTTTTCTAAATGCATTGCTCGACTTAGGTCCACTCACTTGGAATTTTCTCATTAAGGAATCTATTAAAAATATCCAAGCCTCTATGAAATCCTGCCCCATCTCTTCAACTGATGTTAAACGATCTAAGGAATCCCAATCCAGCTAATAATGAATATAACTACTTTTCTTTCCTGCTACCTGAGACAGCCAAATCCACAGGTGCCAGTAAATTAATAGAAGATAACGGCTAAATTGCCTTGGAACAGCGAGTGGGTGTTTGAAATCTCTGAAATCCGAACTCTTACTATTCTTCAACTCAATGACAGCCATGGCTACTTGGAACCACATCCGGAAATTATGTTTAAAAGTGGACGAACAACGACACGAACGGCTGGTGGCTTCGCTCAAATCGCTACCATCTTTAACCAGATACAATTGGAAAAACCTAATGCCGTGCTTACCTTAGATAATGGCGATACATTCCATGGTACCTTTCCAGTCGTACAAAGTCAAGGCAAAGCAATGGTTCCTATTCTTAACGCACTTGCAATTGATGCGATGACGGCCCATTGGGAATTCGCTTATGGGCCGGCAGAATTCCAAGCTCTCACACATAAGCTCGACTACCCCATGCTTGCCATTAATTGTTATTCAAAAGACACCAAAACCCCAATTTTCTCCCCCGGGACTATTATTGAACGCAATGACTTGAATGTTGGGGTAGTTGGGATTGCCTCCAATATCGTCGACAAAACTATGCCATCATCTTTTAGCGAGGGAGTTTACTTCACCCTAGGTAATGAGGAACTACCTGATTACATCTCGCATCTCCGAAATAAGGAACGTGTTGATCTCGTTGTCGTTCTCTCTCATCTTGGTTATCCCCAAGACCTGAAACTCGCCTCTGAAGTCGACGGAATCGATATACTTCTTAGCAGCCACACTCACAACCGGCTTTACCAGCCCGTTGTTATCAACCACGCTGTAATCATCCAATCGGGTTGTCATGGTTCCTTCATTGGACGCATTGACCTCAAAATCAGTAACAATCGTGTAAAAACCTACAAACATAGGCTCATTACTGTTGACGAATCTACACCTCCTAATACTGCTATCCAAGGCAAGATCCAAAATATCTTATCAAAATCTGTACGGTCCAACCTGGAAACCGTTATCGGAAAAACCCGTAATACACTCAGCCGCTGGCGAACTCTTGAATCAACAATGGACAACCTACTTCTCCAAGCTTGTTTAGACGCTAGTGGCGTAGACATTGCATTATCAAATGGTTGGCGCTTTGGCGCGCCTATTCCGCCAGGTAATGTCACACTGAATGATCTTTATAATATCATCCCAGACAATCCCCCCATCTCTGTATGTGATATCACTGGGGCCGAACTGTGGCAAATGATGGAAGATAACCTTGAAAACACCTTCTCCCGAGACCCATACCGACAAATGGGTGGTTATGTCAAACGGTGCCTTGGTTTGAATATCTATTGTAAAATTGAAAATCCTTATCGTAAGCGTATTCACGAATTTTTCGTATCTGGAAACACAATCAATCCAACAAAAACGTACAAAGCCTGTTTTCTTACAGTTCAAGGGATTCCTACCCATTATGGCAAAAATCGCCACCAGTTACATATCAAAGCAATTGACGCACTCAAGTCTTATATTGAGACACATTCGCCTGTCACAGCAACCTATACAGGTGCAATTGTTCCTATCTAACTAGTTATCACTTCTTTTGATGAAATTGTTTCAGGATAATCAACCCGTGTCATTCTTCTTTGTAATAAAGAAAATTCGATCTATACTAATGAAAGTAATGGCTGCAAGGATGCTGCCAAAAGTTACTTGAAAGAGATTACCTGGAACCTCTATTACTGCTGCAGCTAATCCAACCATCACTGCCTCTCCTAGCAGATATCCAGTCACCATCACAATACTACCTACTAGCAGAGCAAGAGCTAACCGAAATTCCACCTTCTGGAAAGGTTTCCAAATCCAAAATATTGTTCCCGTTAAGGTGGCTTGAAAACCTTTGACGATCAATGTAATGGGTACATATTGAAAATAGCCTAAAGCAGCGTCGGCCAATGCTGAGCCTAAACCTCCTGCTAGGCCCCCGAGCGGTCCCATTAATAGTCCTGATAAAAAGACTCCCACATCACCAAGATTGATGTAGCCTTGGGTTGCGGGAACAGGAATTTCGATAATGATTGTTAAAACTGTGACGAGTGCGGTTAATACAGCCAGTAAGGCAAGACGTATGGAGGGTCGCCAAAACCATGCTAGTTGCTGGTTCATAATGCTACTCCTCCTTGGTTGCTTTTGAAACTGGATAGATTGGTGTACCGTATTTTGGATTTTTCCGTCGACTTTGATATTCGGCAATCAATTGCTGGGTAACAGGACCTGGTGATTGTTTTCCAACAGTTTGCCCATTGATACTTCGAACAGAGGTGATTTCTCCCATCGTCCCGCACAGAAACACCTCCTCTGCCATCAGCAACTGAAAGAGTGTCATATCCTTTTCATGAACTTGAAATCCAAGTTCTCGGGCCATGTTTAACACGAATCGACGGGTAATGCTGTCCAAGATGCTCGCGGTTAATGGGGGTGCATGTAACTCACCATTTCGAATAGCAACCAAAGTAGTGCCGGTTGCCTCGGCTACAAAACCTCGCTGATCTAACATTATTGCATCATCGACACCTTGCCGATTAGCTTCCAGGCAAGCAAGGATGCTATTCAAGTAATTCAATGACTTGATTTCATGGCTCGTTGAATCTGGGGCTTGTCGACGTGTACTCGCAATAATTGTTGTAATTCCTTGTTCTTTGGAGCCATGACCATGCATCGGTTCTACCTGAATGTTAATGATAATCACCGATGCTTTCGGGCACTTCGCTGGATTCACACCTAAATCTCCCTTCCCTCGGGTCACCAGTAAACGAATATATGAATCTTGGTATCCATTCCGCTGTAGCGTTTCCAACACTGCTGCTTTCATAGCTTCCCGTTCCATAGGGATATTCAACAAGATGGCTTTTGCACAATGATATAATCGATCCAAATGGGCATCCAACTTGAAAACCACGCCATCATAAACGCGGATGCCCTCAAAGATGCCATCGCCATAAAGGAGTCCGTGATCAAAAACAGAAATCTTGGCCTCCTGCCTAGGTAAAAACTTTCCATCAATGTAGATAAGGGGATCTTTTTTCATTAGAATCCACCAATAATATATAAGGTAATGTGAGAAAACGCTAAAATCAAATCGAAAATCGAGTGCATCCACCATCAACTTTTAAAACAATGGTGGAAAGAGGCTAGAAATGGTTGTAACCTAGTGAAATTTTCACCAACTGAAGTGTCCCTTAAAATGTTACGGATGTGACACAATGACACAGCCCAATGTTGATGAAACTGATCGACGCATCCTACGACACCTCATCCGGGATGCTCGACAGCCTGTAGCTGGTCTCGCACGAACCTTAGGTCTTTCAGAATCTGCAGTAAGGCGGCGTATTGACAATCTAATCAGCCAAGATGTGATTCAGCGATTCACTGTCGCCTTGGATTATGAAAAAATTGGATATCCCATCACTGTTATGGTCGGTGTTCAAGTTGGAGCAATGCCAGGACCTGATGCAGCTAAAGCTCTACGTGGAATTGAAAATATAGTCGATGTTTTTACCGTGACAGGTGAATTTGATCTTTTGTTACGCATTATTTGTCAGGATATTCGATGTTTTGAGCAAATCATTGAACAGGTTCGTAATCAGCCCTTTGTTGAACAAACCCGCTCCTTTGTTGTGATTAATAAGATTCGTGATGGCTTTTTCGATAACATAATAAAACTCTCAGATTGACTCAAAACTTCTTAGCGCCTAATCAAGCCATCTTCTTTAAGTGAAGGTGTTAGCAGACAAAATAAATTATTCTACGGCTTTCATTCTATAAATAGCAAAGTTGTCTGTGACCAACCGGTAAACCTATCATCGCTAGCTCAATGAAGTTGTCGAGAATTATGCATCTTCAAGAACTTGTATATCGCTGTCGCTAGTAGCACCAAATCCAATTTCTTTGGCTCGTGCAATTTGACCTAGCTCCCAAACTGGTTTGTTCAGTTTATTATCTGCGTTATAACTTTGAAGAAGTTTAACGCCAACTACATCGATAGCTACCATGTCATGGCTAGCTAAGATGACATTTGGTGTCTCTAATTGGCCTGACGAAGGACCTTTAGTTACAAAGACTTTTCGTGCATCCATTACTATCAATGCTGGCTTGAAGTATGAGGCGAGATCTGCGATTTTAAATTCTAGATTTCGTAAATGCATCTTTATGCGGTCTTGACGTTTTAGCAACCCCATCATTACTTTCATGCTAGCGGTAAATTTAGCCAGAAAATGGGTTTTCAAACATGGAGCAATAACGAGCTTACCAAGATTTAGGGCTGGTTCTCCAATGTGTCCTTTTTTTAGATATTTTCCGTGTGGAAATTGTTGTTTGACCCAAGGATGTTCATCTAAGGAGATGAAATCTGCGTTGAGGTCCATGGCAACATCACAAAGCCCAATTGCTTCTCCAACATCTCTGGTGCACACGCGCTGGGTGGAGGCGTCCATTATTTGGAGTTTTCCTGCTCCGGCGTCAAGTAATGCTTCACCTAAGGCTTGGATGAAATCCGCATCACTGGAAGCAGGATATGGATCAGCAGTATTCAGGTTCGGTTTAATTGTTACCAAATCACCTTTTTGGATGATATCTGAGAATCCGCCAATCAGCTTAACGGCCTGGTCAATACTAGCTCGGAGATTTTCTGAGGCTGAAACTTTGCTAACGAGGAATTTTTCAGATCTTGAACTCGAAGTTTTGGCGGTTGTAATTGCCATAATTTCCACCATTATTTCAAAGAAGCCACGTTCATAATTAAATCCGCTGCCTTTACCACCTTTATTGTCCAGAATGAAATTTTATTAGCGAATTCAAGAAAAACACTTAACTCAAGTCAATGAAGGTTCAATGCAACGATATTTCATTATGGAGTTATATGCTAGCTAGGCTAAAAAGTCAATAGTATCGATTTCCATCTTACCCCAGTCTACTGTCCGTTCTAAGCTCGTTCTAATGATATCTATGGCTTTGTTTCGATCATTGGGATCAATTGCAGTCAATCCATAAGCCTTGACACCTAGTAAACGCTGAACCAGATGGGGCTGTAGGGCACCAGTAAGGTCTTGCTTGTTTGCAATAACCGTAATTTCGCTGGAGACCCCTTGTTCGTTTAGGAATGTGATGATGTCTTTACTTTGGAGCACATTTTCTAAAGTGGAATCGGTTACTAGCAAAACGATTCGACTGCGTGAAAATAACATTTTCCAGAGTTTACGGAACCGTTCTTGTCCTGCGAAATCCCAGGTGACAATCTCGTAGGTTCCGATTCGAGCGCCTTCAACCTTCTGGATATCAATGCCGATAGTTGGAATATAGGATTGTGGGGGTTCACCACCGTTTAGCAATTGCACCATCGTGGTTTTCCCTACTCCTCCATAACCCAGAATACTGACTTTCAGTTTTGTAATCACGTATTTATCGAGCATCTCCATAAATTCGTCATAGTCAACCTCATAGCTGATAACACGACGGAATTCGAAACAGATTCTATCAATCTTCTCGATGAGCGTGGGGTTTTCATCAATGTTTTCAGCGCAAAGGACTACTACGCCTCGACCGAGAGGCTGACCAATATATTTCACACTACCAATGCTGTGGATGAGCATAGATTGACTTTCTTTTACTTGTGTGGCAAAATCCTGCATTTCGATGGTATTCACATCGATAATCCAAAATTTCTTCTGCACCACAATCTCGTTACGCGCATCAATGATGAATACATGATGAATCATCGAGAATTGTGCAACTCCTCTCAGCAGTTTATTATGCTCTATTCTGATTATGTGTTCGTATCCTTAAGAAAGCTTTAGTGGCATACTGAATGGTAGCGATTTTTGTTGTTTTTTTCACAAGTTCGATTTTTTGAGTATAATCCGACTTGTCTAAATGATGTTTAATCAAAATTTGTCAGATATCTTCTGAGCTATTTCAGATTATTTGCCAGAATTCGTAGTCCAAAATGAAACTTTACTTACATGTTCGATAATGAATGAGTCGTTTGCTATATTCGCGTGGGGTAAGCTCATAACAAGAAATCCTTTTCCCCCAAAATGAAGGGATGGTGCTTGAAGCGTATAGGCAATAAAAAATTTGGGTTTGTTAAATCAATGTAAATTATGTCTATTACCTAAAAAATGAATGAAACTATCAAGAATACATTTAGTTTTGGAATACCGTTCAAAGTTTGTTTATGTGTTCATTAGATTTGTCAACTGAAAATTTGTCATGATTTTGCCTGTGACTGGACGGTAACTAAAAAGAAGGAGGAGAGGAAGAACTTCGTCTTCCTCATTTTCAGGTTTAGCTACCTTTTAGCTTTTTTCAAGTTTTCGGGCGATTTCCGAGAGAATTTCACGCATTTCCCGTAGGGTTAGAAGTATTTCATCATCCAAAGTGTCTGGGAGCCTGGGTACTAGTGTATCTTGGCGACTCACAGCTTCAGTACCGATGGTATAGGGGGCTCGGAACTTTCGCAATTCTTGGAGAATGAAGTCACGCAATTCTTCGTAGAACTCAAAGCCCTCTAATTTTTCTTCGGGACCTGATTTTTGTCCAGAATATCCGGCAGTTTCGATATTGATGTTACCAATACCGAAAAGTCGATCGAAAGGCCCTGCAGTTGTGCTTATGTTAGTGATGGTTCGGAAGGGTACATGCTTTCGAGTTATGCTAATAATCCCCTTCCGGACATACACCTCTGGCATTGTTTCACCTGATTCGGCAATCACCGAGTATTCTATTCTTCCAACATAGATTGGTGTTAATATCCAGGCTGGAATCAACCAAATTAAATTAAATATCCACACTCCGATATTTAGCGGAACCCACCAAGTTAGAAGCCATAGAAATGCGAGTGGATCTTCGATACTGATCATTGTGCCGATTCCTCTAGTAAATACTATAAACAATACCCAGAAGAATAAAGCAACGATTAATTGTTCAAGCCACATCTTATTCCGCAAAGCTTTCGAAGGTTTAAATACCCGACCGCTTGTGATCTTTTCGCCTGGAGGCTTAATCACCCGTGTTTTATCATATTCTTTTCCCAATTATTCCACACTCCGTTGATACCGGGGTATCTCTTTTGCAGCAAGTTTATTGAAGAGTGCAATGGACTGCTGTGTCATTGGGAGTTCCTTCTCATCTGGGCGTAGTGTAATGTTATATTCGTCGATGACTGCATCAAGGGTTTGCCGACACTCTTGTTGTTTTGGGCAATCTGGGCAAAGTTTCCCTGCGTAAGAATCATGTTTGTACCAAACAATTATGCCCATTTTAATTGATAAGACGATGTATACTTGGGTATTTGCTTGATAATCAAAGCCTATTAGAAGCCCTTTGTAATCTTGCAGGCTTTCTACGTCTAGGCGATGACTCCGGGCATGCTCTTGCAGTACTTTTGCAATCTTTTTTCTTGCACGATTTAATACACGAGATACGTACGATACAGACCAACTCTCCTTTTTGCTCGCGGTGGCGATATCACTGGTTGAGTGTCCCTGTTGGAATTGGTGCCAAACCATCTCTTCGTCAGGAGAGAGAAGTCCCATATTGTTTTCCTCGTTTTCTCGTTTTTACGTGGTAAATTCCTGCAAAACACTTTATTGCAGGGTTTTGCCACATGTTTACTAATTATTAGTAAACATTTATAAACTTTTGTATCGCTGCAAAGACTAATTGAATTATGGAGACTGACCAAAAAAATAAACAATGCTATGATTTCCTCAAGTTTTTGCAATCACAATTTGTGACCTCTACAAGTGCACCCAAATGGTGAGTCTGTCTTTTATAACGCCCAGCTTTAGCCTTTCTTTGGTGACAAAACAAATGTACAAACATGATCAAAAAAGCACAGACATAAGGAAAATACAAGCCGAGCAAGACAAATACATATACTGGTTTGGCTGTCGCAGGTAAACCCTACAATTGAAATTACTTCTGAACATTCACTAAATTGTAATGGGGGCTCAAGCAAATGGGTATGAGCCCCACTTCTATATTTTCATTAGGCAGATATCTGCTGTTACCAATTCTTGAAATAGGTGTTTCAGAAAATTTTGCTATACTTTGTTGTTAGGTAATTGATGAATGGTTGTGCGTTGAGTGTTTCACCTGTTATGTGTTTGAGTAGATCTTCAGGATCATATAAATTCGCTTTGTGATGAACGTTTTTGACCATCCATTGTTCGATGTTCTTGAAGTTACCTTTTGCAATTTGGGTTAACCAATCGGGTATGGTGTGTTCCATTTTAGTGAGTAATTGTCCACCATAGATATTGCCCAGTACATAGCTAGGGAAGTACCCGTGGTAACCTGAAGCCCAATGGGTATCTTGTAAGACACCTTCAGCGTCATTCTCAATTGTAACGCCAAGATATTCATCGTATTTTTCGTTCCACACGTTTGGAAGATCAGGGATACTAATTTTATTAGCAAAGAGATCACGTTCTATTTCAAATCGAATAATAACGTGAAGGGAATAGGTTACTTCATCAGCTTCAATTCGGATTTTGCTTCGTTTCACTTGATTGACAGCTTGCGCAAGTTGTTCAATACTGATGTCTTTGAATATGTTGTCGGAGAGTTTGTTCAATTTTGGTAGGAAGTAGCTAATGAATTCAGGAGAACGCCCTACCATATTTTCCACAAAACGAGATTGCGATTCGTGGAAGCCATATCCTGCAGCTTCGCCCCATGGCTGGAATTTTGCTTCAGGTGCAAGATTCTGTTCATAGATAGCGTGTCCTCCTTCGTGAAGCACCGAATAAAAAGATGCAGAAAAATTGTCTTCATGGTAATTGGTTGTAATTCTGACGTCATCAAAGTATCCTGTTGTGAAGGGGTGTTCGGTTTCATCAATCCGTCCTCCCGCTTGATCAGAGGTTGTATCATATCGGATGAAATCTGTCAATGCTGTAGCGATTTTTCGTTGAGCTTCTACTGGAACTTTTCGACGCATAAAGGAAAAATCCATCTTTTCAGCTATTGCTGAGTATTTGTTGACTAGTGGTATGAGATTAGTTCGCAGATCACTAAAAACCCGCGAAATAACATTTTGAGTCATTCTAGGTTCAAATAGATCAATGAGTGCGTCATATAAGGTTGGAGACCCACGAACCTCCATCAGAATTTCAGCTCGTTTCTGAATCAACTCTACCAATTTTGCTAATTCTGGTTGAAACATTTTCCAATTTTGCTTGGCTTTAGCGTTCTTCCAGACATTTACTGCCAGTGTGGATTGTTTTGCAATCGCCGCCGTCAGTTCTTCTGGTATTTTCACCATGACATCATATTCGCGGCGGATTAAGTAGATATTGCGCCGTTGAATCTCATCCAATTTGCTATATTCGGATTTCCGTTCGGTTTTGTCGAGTAATTTTCCGATTTCAGGGTTTGATATCATGCGTTGACGTAATTGGCCCAAGAGCGCCATTTGTTCTCCGCGTTGTGGAAAACCTTTTGGTGGAATATAGGTTTCCATGTCCCAGCCCATAATTGCTATTATCGATTGGGTGATAGCAATTTCACGAAATTTTCCCACAAGTTCGTCATAAGCTGCCATAATCGTTTGTAGCGTGCCCTGTCTTTATAAGGCACACGGAAATGCATTAATTTCCTCTAAGTTAGCTTCAAGCCTTATTTCAGTACAACCACTGCCTTTAAGGCAGAGCTCAAAGGGTAAGCTAATTCCTAATATTGGCCTAGGTGAGAAATTAAAATGGGTAACATTTCACATTTACTCAAATCATCCTATCGAGATGGAAACCCCTATAACCCAACCGCTCTGCTGCGGCTTTTATACCAAGAACGTCCTGAATATGCACGATTAATGGGCAATGAACTCCCCTATGGTATATCTCCTAAAGCACGGGAAGCCATCATTGAGGAATTGGATAATGCCCATCTCTATCCTGATTCCTCGTATTTTGATTTGAAACAAGCTCTTTCCATCTATACTGGTTTCCCTGATACACATATTGTAGTAGGTAATGGCTCAACTCAATTCATTGATGCTTTTTACCACGGTTTTCTTAACTCTAGTGATACGGTGCTATTCATCCCTCCTGATTATAGCCCTTATCAGATTCGATTAGCACTATTCGGAGGACAAGCGCAAATGGCATCTCGCCCTCCTCCAGATTATTCTTGGACAATTGACCATGTATTTGACATTATAACTCCTAAAACCAAAGAAATTATAGTAATTAGTCCTAACAACCCTGTTGGTAATTGCATTCCCGAAAAGGAGCTTCGTCGCTTATTGGATCTGGATTTACTCATTATTTTGGATGAAGCATATTTCGAATTTGCTGAAACTACATATGCTTCGCTTATCCATGAATATTCAAATCTCATTATAACCCGAACTATGGCGAAAGCCTTTGGATTTGCTGGACTTCGACTGGGGTATGCCCTTACTAATCCCGCTCTTGCTGGCTATCTAGCAAAGGTCATGCATCACTTTCCCGTCAACCGTCTCACTGCTAGAGCTGCTGTTGCCGCTCTCGGTGATAAACACTTTCTTGAATATGTGAAGCATGAAATAAAAGAAGGACGTGAATATCTCGAAAGAACTCTTAATACACTCTCGGGAGTACACGCTTTTCCGTCACAAACGAATTTTGTATTGATAAAGTTCACTTCTCCAAATGTTCGCTCCTATGATGTTGCACAGCATTTGCTGACAGAGGGGATTATCGTCCGTGATTATACGGGTAAAGCAGGGCTTGATGGACAATTTATACGAATTACAGTTGGAACTCAAACCCAGAACGAAGCTTGTGTAAGAGGAATTGAAGCTGCTTTAAAACTCTGAATCATCATACCTGTTTATTTCAAGCGTAAGCCTTTATCAGATGAATCTCCTATTAAGCATGGAGGGTTACTCATGTCAGAGACATATATTTTAGCTTGTGATATTGGGACAAGTACGACAAAATCTAGTATTGTTGACATGCAAGGTCGTGTTTTAGGCACCGCAACAAAAGGTTATCAAGTTGAATATCCTGTGGAACGTTGGGCCGAACAAGATCCACGAGTCTATTGGGATGCATTAACAACTACAGCTCGAGAAATTGTTACACGTACTAAAATCAATCCGCGATCTGTTATTGCATTCACAGTTGATGCTATGATGGCATCCGTTATCCCAGTTGATAATAAAGGCAACCCTCTGCGAAAGACTATCTTATGGCATGATGTACGGTCTGTAAATTATGTAAGCCCTCTAATGAACCAATTTCTGATTCCAGATATGCTTGCCAAAAATATCATACCCGTTGTTTCTGCAAAGGATCCATTGCCCAAGGTATTATGGGTAAAGCATGAAGAACCCCATCTTTTCAAAAAAGCCGCAAAGTTCGTGGATGTCAAAGATTGGATTCTCTTCCAAAGCGGCATTGGAGACTTTTACACCGATTGGAGTAATGTATGCTTATGGAACTATTTTAGAATCGACACACATCAACCTGAATCAGAAATCATTGAAGAGGGCCTAGGACTCACTATGGATCATTTTTCAACAATTGTAAAAACCACAGATATTCTCGGAAATCTATCAAAGGAAGCTGCTGACCAATTGGGGCTGACAACGGAAACGCAAGTGGTATGCGGGTGTGGTGACTTAGTAGCAGTGAGTCTTGGCTCAGGAGCTATTGCGCCAGGTAAACCCCATCTCTATATCGGGTCGTCGGGTTGGATTTCTCAACACCAAGAACATCCTCAATTTGATTTAAGTGGCGTTGGCACCATTGAAAGTGCTATTCCA
>JBHLSA010000029.1:0-12625 GCA_048882025.1 Candidatus Thorarchaeota archaeon
GTGGGAGAAAAGGAAATTGAAGCGTTTGTTCAAGAAATTGGAAGCATGAAGGCTGCCACAGGGAAACCAGAACGGCGTGGAGGAATCCCTCACGAGTTAGGCACCACCGGATTCGGAGTAGGTGTAGCCATTGAACAAACGTTGGAAGTTCTTACTAAGGCGGTGAATATTCAGGACAATTTGGACGGTCTAAAAGTTGTCATTCAAGGCTTTGGCAATGTTGGTTCTGAACTCTTTAAATATCTGGCAAAAAGAGGCGCGAAAGTTGTAGGAATTAGTGATTATTGGGGGGCAGCCTATAATCCAAAGGGCATTGAAATAGCGAAGGCCCTAAAACATGCCTATGCTTATGATGAAAGACATTCAATCAAAGAATGTAAGGGAGCGACGGCAATTGCCCGCGATGACATCTTTTACTTGGATTGTGATGTCCTCGTTCCAGCTGCAGTAGCCAACGTAATTACAACTGCTAATGCTCCAAGGATTAAGGCGAACCTCATTTTTGAAGCCGCAAATAATCCTGTCACCAAAGAAGCAGAAGCCCTGCTCTTTAAAAAAGGCATCTTGGTTATCCCAGATTGCCTGGTTAATTCAGGCGGAGTAATTGGATCTTATGTCGAATACATCGGCGGAAATGCCGATGAAGCCTTTTCAATGATAAACACGAAAATTCGACAGAACACACACAAGGTGATGGAAGGGGCGATAAATAAAGACTCTATCAGTTTACCCCGAACTATTGCCATGAAAATTGCCCTAAACCGCGTCAACCAGGCCATGCGTCGACGAGTACAGAATAGTGCATAACAATACAATCGAGTGGAGGTGAAACAATGGAAGAAAAAATGATTAAAGTCTTACAATGTCTGGACCGTGCATCCTCAGGCTGCCAATTAGGCTATATCACCCACCACACGAACATCACAGAGCCATTACCACTACTCGAATCACTTGAAGAAATCGAGTTTGTGCAAAGGTGTCCATGTGATGGTTGGTCGACAGCAGGTCACCCTAAATTTGAAATAACGACAAAGGGTCGTCAACAGCTTCGATCATTTGAGGTATCCAACGTCCACATTCCAATTAGCATCTTAAGGAAAGCCTTTGTGTCGCACTAGGCACGGTGTCAACAGACTGTGTTAGAAGGAAAACACTACCTAGCGTAGTGTTATGGTAGATGCCCAGCCTGACTACGAGTTGCTGGGCATATTTTCTCTTTTTACTATACCCCAAGGAGAATTCTTGGTGTCCTTACTCTTTGATAGAAGGAAGGCAATGGTTGTCATTCTAGCCAATGACCCACTCAAAATTCGCTTGCGGATCATTAGAATGAGGGCTTTTGCCATTCTTCTTAGAGGAAAACAACTTAGCTGAATAGGATTTTCTTTCGTTAAAACGAAAATATTCATTATTTAGCTATTATTATAAGGTAATAACAATATTTATAAATGAGTGTTGATAAGTATAGTTTGTAATCAATGTTTCCTGTTCACCCCACGAACGTAGGACCCCCTAGGGCTCCAATGGAAACGATGGGGTGGGAGAGCTCACCTAAAAGGAGGTAGAGCCTCATGGAGAAAACCCAAATGGAATACATTCCCCCTGTAGAAGTCCAAGACTACAAACAGTTCCTCAATTTTGCCCGACAAGCCGCCATAGTCACGTTTGAACCCATCTATTATGTAACTCCCTTTGAGGGCGACGTTGTCGATAATCCGGCCCAATGGCTCCGTGCACTTCGCATTTATGCCATTGGTGTAGAGCTTAACGGCACCCTGATAACTTTGATGCACCGGATTAACTTTCCACCGATCAACTTTGATTTTGAAGAAGGCGTATTGGACTGCGTTGTCGCAGAAGGACAACTTATGAAGATTGTCCAAGAACTCGAAACCGAGTTCCAAGCCGTGCCTGGCGCACCCGAACAACCTTCGTTGCATGAAGAATGGGTCCGAACCTTACGATAAAGCAGGCATCAATGCGCTCAAGGGAAAAAAGTAATAAGCCGGTGTCGGGAGAAACAGACCGCGCAACCTAATTGACGCCCCTTAGGGCCGGTGGTCTAGTTGGCTATGACGCCGTCCTGACACGGCGGAGGTCCCGTGTTCAAATCACGGCCGGCCCACCAAATTGCCGACGTAGCTTAGCTCGGGAGTAGCCTGCCTCGCAGGGTATGTTAAGCGTTCCCGAAAGCGCGGGACTGAAGATCCCGTTGTCGCGTGTTCAAATCACGCCGTCGGCACCACTTCTTCTTTGAAATTTATAGAAAGTAACAAGTGGAATTGCTGATTAGCGTAAGAAGAGCCAGTCGAGAAGGGCTCCGAGGGTGAGGGCGATTAAGGCGCCAGCAGTATTTCCAACGATATATCCAACCAAGTATGCCAATTGAGTCCATGGTGAATAAAAGAAAATGAGATAATAAAATCCAACCCAGATGGCTAGAACAATAAGAAACGCGAGGAGAAATATGCCAAATCGCCGAAGATATTGCTGGCTTGCAGAGGGTTCAGGAACGCCCCGTTGTGGACGATAGGGAAAAAACCTAGTACCAAGCAATTCAGCGAATACGGCTGTAGCTGTAGCTTGTGCCAGCACTACACCGAGTGGAACAAATGCTAGGACCAGAGGGGAAATGATAAGGTAGGTAAACGCACCAACATAAGATAGATAGATTTGGATTATGCCAAAGAGTCCCATGGCAATGAGTAGCATGGCGCCATCTTCGAGTTTTCGCCAGAAGTATGTTTGTGACATTCAAAACGCCTCAAGGTGAACTCGGTGTTGTGTGGGGCATTGGAATAGCTTTCTCTGTATTAATGTTTTCATCAAAGACAAGTCTGAGGATGAATGAAATGGTGGACCGGCCGGGATTTGAACCCGGGGCCTCCGCCAGTTTGGAACGTCACTCAATTCTAGAGAGATGCATGCCAAGACGGCGATCTACCGCTGATCTACCGGCCCACAGAAGAAGGTTATTTTAATCGGGTACGGGTTACATCTTTGCTTGCCCAGCTATATTTGCGGATTCGACTTGAGCGACCATAGCCACAAGCTGCACACCGTTTTTTCCTGATGTGGTATGAACGGCGTCCACACCGCCGACACCGAATGTGTGTCTTCTTGTTTCTTTTTCCAAAAGATGGTGTACCTTTACCCATTGTTCATCACTTGTTCTTTTTCTCAGGCTTTTTTCCAGGAGGTTTACCGGAAGGAGATAGGAAGATGACATTGTCACCACGGAGGATGACGGTACCCAGTTCTTGAATGGGTTGCTCTGTGAGATCTTCGGCATCATCCAGAATCAGATTTAGATGTTGGTCATAGCCTCTAAGGCGACCTCGAAGTTCCCGGTCGCCTTTGAGTTTAACTAGGACCTGCTGATTCAACGACCTACCGAGTAAATCCATTGGGCGATTTTCTGACACGGCTCAAGCTCCTGCGGGCTAATTGCAGTTGGGATGCTAAGGAGCCCTTAAAAAAGTTTGCTCCTCATTAATAGAAGTGGTGTAGATTCGTGCATATTAAACACCGAACCCATTTACGAGCAAAAGAGCTACGATTACTCTGGAAAAATATTGAAAACTTTCCAGGTCTTATCCATCGAGCCTTTGGCAAGCCACCCTCAACAAGAGTACCCGTAGAACGAGTAGTGCTTGCTGATAAAACGGAGTTGTATTTAGTCCAAGGAGAGTTGTGGCTAGTCGTCAAAAAAGACACGGTGTTTCCCGGTTTACCAGCATTGCTGTCTGAAAATGTTCAACTCCCGCAAGTAGTTGTTGACATGGGCGCAGTTAAACACATTGCTAATGGAGCAGACGTGATGGCGCCCGGCATATTTGATTTGAATCATGAGCTATCCCCAGGCGATTTAGTAGTCATCATTGATCAAAAGAATCTAGCCCCCTTGGCTGTAGGTCGTATGCTCCTTCTACCACAGGTGATCTTGAAAACGAACAAAGGGCGCGCCATCGAGACACTCCATTATGTGGGCGACTACTTATGGAAGCTAGTTAAAGAGCTCTCCGAGTAACCGGGCGAAGGGTTTTTACGAGCTATGTTGAAACGTTGTTTTGAAGTTATCTCGGAGGATAAACCAATATGAGCCCGTTCGGACGAAAGAAAAAAGACAAGAAAACCAAAGAGGAAAAAGTTGAAGCCATTCCCAGTACTCGAATTGATGACGCCTCGATGTATGTGCGATTCATGGAATTAACCGGACTAATGGATGTTACTCCCATTTCAGAAGAAGTGCGGAAGGGTAATCTTGTCGTCATGGATGTGTCTCCGCTAGTACAACAAGGAACCGAACTCCAGCTCCAATTAAAGCGCGCCGTAGAGCAACTACGTGCTGTATGTATTAGTGTTGGAGGCGATATTGGGCAGTTGGGCAATCGGTATATTATTCTTACACCAAGCCGAGTGAAAATTTTCCGTGAAGCACCCCCTGAAGACAAAGATACCGCTCCGAGTACGACCGAGTAGGCATGCGGCAATGAGAAAGGTTTGTATCCAGACCGAACAGCGCTTAGGAGAACAAGTTCGTGTCCTTCTAGCGAACCAAGAACTGCTCGATACGGATTTTCCAATCACTAAAGAAGGAAGCCAGTTGTTTTTACCTCTACGTGGAGGCATTTCAAAGCAACAACTTATTGCATTGGAAAAACAGACAGGCCCGCTAACTCTTGTAAACAAGGAACTTGCACCGATTCAACGGAAACCCACGGATTTGGCTTCGGCTCTAAAAGGAAAACTTCCTGAATCAATGATCGAATGCCTTCCACAGTCGTTGGATATCATCGGAGAGATAGCAATAGTTGAGCTGGATGATAACCTCGTCCCATATGAGCACGCAATTGGTGAAGGACTTATCGCAGTTAATGCTCGCGTTTCGACAGTGTTTGCTAAAGAAGGAGGAGTAGAGGGGATCTGTCGAATTCGCCCCCTACGACGGATTGCGGGCAAAGATCAAGTGACGACCGTTCATACTGAATATGGCGTCCATCTTGCGATTGATGTCACTAAAACCTATTTTAGTCCCCGACTTGGAACGGAGCACGATAGGGTAACGGGCTTGATTCAACCACACGAAGTTATTATAGACATGTTTACTGGCGTGGGTCCTTTTGCCATCCTTGCAGCAAAACGCCAGCCTGTCAAAGTTTACGCAATTGACATCAATGAAGATGCGATTGCGTGCCTTCGGAAAAGCCTTGAACTCAATCGATTAACCGGCACAGTCATTCCTCAAATTGGGGATGCACGAACCATTATCCAGAACCAATTAGTGGGAACAGCCCATCGTGTTATCATGAACCTCCCGAATGATGCGTTTTCATTTCTTGATGCGGCAGCATTAGCCATCAAATCGACTGGCGGAATTATGCATTTTTATGGGATAACCACGGAAACGCAATCATTAGATATTCTCAGTAAAAATGTACTATCCGAACTAGCAAAGCATGGTCGAAGAGCTCAAATCATTAATACACGTATAGTGCGACCTTCCGCACCCTTTGAATTTCAGATTGTATTAGATATTCAGGTATCTCCTGAAAATACTGAGAGGGCAATTTGAAGGATTGTCTCAGGAGTTTGGAGCAATTCAATCATATCGGGGTTGAAGTCTCTTGCGGCTTTATCGCAATTTATTGCGATAGTTCGTTCGTCAATGTAATCACTGGTTCGCCATACTAATGATGTGGGTGAAGATAGGAGGAGATGTGGAGAGCCCGTGCCTTGAATACATTCCAGGACATCGCCAACCGAAAGAATAGTTTGAACTTGACTATTCGGATGACGTAGGGCATCGCCTAGTATGAATTTAAGATGTTGAGCAGCGTGGGTGCTTTCAACGCCGATGATGCAATCACCTCGATGTGTTATATAGGGTTCCATGGTCACCTCAAAAGTGGATGCATGAGTAGCCAAAATATTGACATGTCCTTTGGCTAGAAACCGGAAATGAATAGGATTACTCAGCACCATAGAGGGATATTTAGAAGGGGTGATACAAATAGTTTGAAGACTTACTAAGCCCGTACCTTTATTGTGGTGATTATACGCCATCTAATGAATCGAACCAATTTGCCGAAATGCGAGAGGCAACCCTGCAACGCCTAGTTGCTTCAGGCACAGTATCTAAAGAGGAAACGAAACGGGCTTACCGCACAGTACCCCGTGAATTGTTTTTACCTGACAATCTTGTTCGTGACGCCTACGTTGATAGCCCCCTTCCGATTGGAGATGGACAGACGATTTCTGCGATTCACATGTGCCTAATTTATCTAGAGTTGCTTGAACTTCATGAAGGATTGACAATTCTCGAAGTTGGAGCAGGGTCAGGGTATCATGCCGCCTTAGCGGCCGAAGTGGTATCACCCACAGGAAAGCCAAAAACAGGACACGTGTACACCATTGAGCGAAAGCCCTCACTCACTGAATTTGCCAAGCAGAATTTGAAAAGAGCAGGATATAGTGATCGGGTAACCGTGATAGAAGGCGATGGCACACTTGGGCTTCCTGAAAATGCCCCTTTTGACCGTGTAATGGTTGCGGCGGCTGCGCCACATATTCCGCCAGCCCTCATTGAGCAATTAAAACCGGGTGGGTTAATGTTGATTCCTGTAGGTCGACATCAATTTTGGCAAGAGCTGCTACTTGTATCCAAGGATAGAAAGGGTCGTGTACACGAAAGAAAACAAATGTCAGTAGCCTTTGTTCCGCTTGTGGGTAAAGAAGGTTGGTCATCTTAGGGGGCAACTACAGCGGCTTCCGAAGCTTCGCTATAAAATAACCCGGCAAATCATGTACATCGGGATAGATCCGTTGAACTAACTTTTGTAATTGGGCGGGTCCAACAAGTCCTCCAGTTCCAATATATGGGGTTTGGGGTTCTAGTGTAAAGCCATGTGTGTCTAGTAGGAATTGGATATTATGCTCATTTTCTTCAACTGTTAATGTACAGGTTGAATACACCAAAACACCTCTCGGGCGCAAGGTGGTGATGGCTGACTCTAGAATCATACGTT
Organism: Candidatus Thorarchaeota archaeon; assembly: GCA_048882025.1. Classification (GTDB taxonomy): domain Archaea; phylum Asgardarchaeota; class Hermodarchaeia; order Hermodarchaeales; family Hermodarchaeaceae; genus Hermodarchaeum. Next base: position 7,029 of record JBHLSA010000029.1, read on the forward strand.
GATACGCTGCAGTGCTTCGAATACTATCGAGAGTCGTTTCGTCATACAATTTGGGGCGTACCCCTAATACAGTACAAGGGGGGTCAACAAGAATTCGATCTGCTTGAATAGTCGGATGTTGCTCAACAAAGGTATTAGCTCGCCCCGCAAAGGGTGTGATACAGGTAATCCCCAGTCGTTTTGTTTCACTTGCAAGCCGTTTGAGACGGCGTTTGGATCGATCGACGGCAATGAGATGACAATCATTTTGAACCAATTGTGCAATATGCGTGGTTTTTCCTCCCGGTGCTGCACAAAAGTCAATGATTGTTTCCCCCGGTTGTGGCGCTAAAATAGGTGCCACTAACATGGCAGACAAGGATTGAGAATAGAACAGTCCATTTTGGTAAGCTTTGAGATCTGAGAGACTAGGTAATGCAAAGTGGGATTCAGTGATTTTTACTACTAATCCATGGGTTGTGTGTGGAAGCGCGGCACTGTCGGTAGCTGCAATTCCACTTCCCACGATATGACCGCGGGGATTCACTACAGTAACATTCTCCCCTTTTTGAAACCGATCAGCACGAATTACACCGGGGCGATAAAGGTGGCTTCCAAGGAGAAGATTTTCGCTACTGGCTTTATCAGCGACAACAAGTTTTGAATATCTTGAAACTGGTCCTGCGGAATGTATGGGAATGGCTACGGCATTTAATGGTGCATTAGTTATTTGAGCATCGATATCCTCTTTTTTCAGTTCTGTGATTAGCTCATTGTTAGTGGTCCGAAGAGTATTGGTACGCAAATAAAGAAATTCACCGGGTTTACTGAGCGCTTGAGCTAGATGTGTAGTTCGGGTCGTCCCTAGAAGGGTCGTAAAATATTTTGTAAGTTCCTCGCTGAATTCAGTCTGCTCAGGGGGATGAGAAATTGTGGCTATCACATCTGATCAGCTCAACACTGGTGCTGGCTAGCTGCTGACGTAAAACTGTCCTTCGGCAACAAGTTTCACTTTACCTGATACTAGCACGTTAGTAGGGATTTTCCCCCCCACTACCTCAGCAATTAATTGGCTAGGGCGTTGAATCTCGTAGCCTTGTTCAATAAAGATACGCTCACCTGGGTTAGCTCGGTTGAGAAGATTATAATGTTCAACATATGCACCAACAGGTCCTGCAGCGCTTCCCGTTGCAGGATCTTCGAGGACTCCAACATCTGGGGCAAACATTCGAACATGGATATCTGAATCCGGGTGTTCGGTATCAGTCGTTAATAGGACAATTCTGGCAGTGAGCTCGTCTTTGAGTGTGGCTAGAATTTTCGGACCATCAGGTTGAGCTTTTTGGATGGCGTCAAGTGAATTAAGAGGTACAATAAGAAAGGGACTTCCGGTTTGGACATATTGGGTTGGATATTCGGTGGAGATTGCAGAGACAGGCAGCCCAACTGTTTCTGCAATGGCGGATAAATTCGTAAGTTCTTTGAGAAGGCGTGGCTTAGGTTGTATCATTCGAATGCTATTGGCACTTACATATTCCACGGGAATTTTTCCAATACCTAATTCTAAATTGACTGTTGTAATCTCAGATCCAAGTAGATTCACGTGTTTAATCACAAAAGCTGTTCCTAAAGTAGGATGGCCTGCAAAAGGAATCTCTTTTGCAGGTGTAAAGATTCGAACCTTGAACGCACAACCTTTGAGCGAGGTGTTAGCAAGGAAGGTGGTTTCTGAAAAATTCATTTCACGCGCAATACCCTGCATAACTTGACTACTAATCTGTGCATTGATGCCGATATCCCAAAAAGTGGCAAGCTGATTTCCACCAAACGCATATCTATCATCAATGAAAACACTCGTTTGTACATACGGTAGAACTTTCAATTCAGCCACCAGAGGACAACTTAATGATTGCTGGTAATAGAGAGCTGTTTCTTATTCTTTACCATTTAAGGAAATCTTGTTCAATACAAGCTAGCATGTATGATAACGATTTTCAGATTGAAGTTACTGATTTTTCAAAATAATCAAGCCTTTCTGGGCATAAAATCGCGGTTAAGGACGCCTTTGAAAGTTATTGTATAGCCCGAGTAGCACGAGTTTCTTAAATACCCGTAATTACAAGGTCAGGAGGAGCATCGAGGATATCCATATCTTGGTGTACTAAAATGATTGAGTTTAATGCAAGTGTTAAAGAGGGAAATAAGGTTGAATTGCCTACGTGGTTAATTGAAAGCGCTAATCTCAAAGAAGGAGACGTTCTACGGTTAGCTGTTCTTCACAAAGTAATTGTGCAGATGGCCGAAAAACCAAGAACCGAAGCTAAACCTAAGTCAGCACCAAAGAAAAAATCAGGAACTCAAGCTAAGGACAAATAAACGGCACTCTTATGATTCGTCCACATAATCGATGTATATTTCACTTTGTGGTGTTTATCTTCTTTTCTTGCTTCTGAGCACGATAGAGCAGGAAAATGAAAACGATAGGTATCGGAGTGGTCAGTGTTACAGCTAAAAGGGGCAACGAGGGATTTATCGCATATCCGAAGCCCCCCAGCAATGGCGACACAGGTGTTAAGATTCGACCTGAAAAGGAATAGACCGCAAAAGCGTTGGGTAGCTGATTCGGTTTTAAATAAAGGGGAAAAATCGCCATAAGCAATGTACTAAAGCGTGAGCCAATTCCATTAACAATGTACGCAAGTGGAAGAAAGAACGCTGATGGAGCAACTAATACCATTCCAAAAAAGGCGAAGTAACTCAATACAGACAAGGTGATAGCTCCGCTGTAACCCCATCGATCACCGGCCGCGCCGAGTAATGGACTTGCTATAAGAATGGTAGCATTCATTATAGCATTGAGTAATCCAATTTGATTCTCGATTAAACCAAATCGGTCGTAGAGATATAAAGGCAAGAAGAATGAGGCAACGGTATATAACCCCATGACTACTCCAAAAAGCAAGGTGGAAATAAAAAAGACTTTGTTCGAAAAGAAGCCGCGCTCCCAGATTGGTTTTGTGGCATCTTCTTTCCGTTTTACCGAAGATAATGGAATGATGAACAGAGTGCTGATAAAATAGAATAAGGCCGCTAATTGGAAAACGCTTGTGTATCCGGTTTGGATTATCAAGAAACCACCTAAGAGAGGTCCAAGAATACCACCAATCGCCCCTATTGCAGCAAACGTGGTATAAGCGAGCCCGCTTCGCTTGCCACCTGTTAAATACCCAATATAGCTGCCAATTGGAGCTGAAGCTACCATTGAAATTCCTTCCACTACAGCAGTAGCTAAAGTCCAATGCCAACTAGGAGCCAACAAGAAAATAATTGGGCTCAACACCATAATTCCCCAAGAAAGAAGAAAAACCGCTTTCTCACCAATGCGTGCAGTAAGGGGTCCTCCAATGAGAACTGCTGCAAGTGCACATACAGAAAAAATGGTATAATATAATCCAACTTCGATGGGTGATGCCCCGAGGTTTCGAATGTAGAGTGCGGTAAAATTCAGGTAGAGATTGAGCGCAAAAAACCACAGTAATTCTCCGACTATCAGCAGAATGTAGTTTCGCTTCGGATGATCAATAACAGGAAGTGTATCAGGCACGATGGTCCCGACCGAGGCCCTTGAATTTTTAGTCGTCTAATAAGCATGTACAAATACTTAGTGATAGATACAGTCGGTATATCAAACGTGGATTTAACCAGAAAAGAATGAAAATACCATTCAGCAGATGTGCGTCCACATCCGATGAATGATGGCCGGGGACAACCCCATTCCCACGGACTATTAGAGGATCGTGAACTACCCTCGCATGGCTACCATTTTTCGCCCCGACGGGACGCCATGATCTTGAAGGCACGTTGGAAGTTGGGTGTGGGATGGGGGTTCCGACAACCTAGAGCGGCACGTTCACCGACAGAGACGCGGTCGAAGTGCACTTTCTTTCCTTTTTTCTTAAAGAGTGCCATCGTTACATCACCACTTAGATTATTTGTTGCTGCAACTGGGGGATAGTGGGTCTAGCACATATATTCACGGTAGCCAACCAGTTACCAAATTCGCTCAAGACCGATGAAAAGAAGGCGAAAGGTGAACTTTGTGGTTCGCTTTTTTTCGATATCGCATTCAGCAATGTCAAGAAGTATCCTCAGAAAAGGAATTTCAGATTATTGAGTTAGAGATTAATACTAACCAGATATTTCAAGAACCATCTAGAGTGCATCCATTTCACCCAATGTCCACCTTATGAGAGTTTAGCCATATCTTGTGTCCGCAAGATGACATTTGTGAAAAATCATGTACCAAGTTATTTATTGCTGAATGGGGTAGATTTCATTGAGGAGTGATTGTGAAGCTGAAAGAGAGCCTACTCTATAAAGAAGAGGGACGGTTAATATTTTGGGCATATTCTTTCAAAATCTATCAAGATCGGATTGAAGCCTACTTCACGCCCCACAAACAGGTGATTTCTTTTTCAGACATTAAAAGTGTTGAACTTGTGGAAAAGATTCCATGGACGGTTGGTCGCGGTTTGCGATATGGCATACCGAGAACTAAACACAGTGGAATCAAATACTTCGTGATTCGGGGTGAAGGAATTAGACTTAGATTGAAAAGTGGACGCTGGAAAAAAATCGTTTTGTCAGTGAAAGAACCACAGAAAGTTAAGTCACTTATTGAGGAAAGATTGGAACCGAGCATGTCAGAAATGGGTTTAGTTAAACTAGCGGAAACTGCTTGAATGATAGTTATGCTTCGATGATTTTTTGTTTCTGATTCTACTTCTGAACAACCTTGTGAATATAATTATATTTTGTGACCCCAACATGGAGATTTACTCACATAGTATGATTTCTGGTGTTTAGATTGAAACAGTATTCATTGTTAGTTCTCTGTGTTTTTGAACTTCGCCAATATAATCAAGAATCCAGCGAAGGTGTAGAGAATTGCTCCAATTAATACACCTAGGTAGACAAGATTACTCTGGTCGCCAATTATGAAAAGGGCTGCAATAGAAACCAACCCAAAATGAACGAATATCGTAATTGCACAAACCAACAGAAGCGTTGCGGCGAAATTCATCTGTTTTGATGTAATCGATTTCAATATGCTTAAGGGCAAAAGAACTCCTAATACGAAACTTGCTAAGACCATATAACCATGTATGAAAGTCAGTAGCACACCCATACTCACGAATCCATAAAATGGAGAACCTTCAAAAAGAGAACGTGCGAAAAATCCTGCACCAAAAACACCGTACGCAATGGACAAGGTGCTTAGGATAATGCCAACTATTATCAAATTTTGAGCAACTTGGCCCTTTTCCATTCATCATACCTCCAAATGAAAAGTAAGTGCCATGTATTTAAAGAAATATGGTTTTTTATTGAAGAAGGCAACCAAAAATCCAAACCGTTACCGTGTTGATACAGAAATTAACTCACTCTGGATTTTTCATAATTAACAAAATGTGAGTATAGTTACATTATGTGACCCCAACATGGAGAGTTACTCTCCATGTTAATAGCTAGTCGGCTAGCTGATTAACTCCGATTGAAGGGGAGTATCTTTGATAATGATAAGCTTTGATTATGTTCACTGAAGCCTTTTCATGTGT